>CANJKY010000252.1 GCA_947474875.1 Gemmataceae bacterium | reverse complement strand
TCGCCGGGTGCGCGGTGACACGCCCGCCCGAGCCGGTCGCGGCTAGTGCGGCGGCTGTCCCGCGGCCGACCGCCACGCACACCGCCCTCGTCCATGCCGGGTATCGGGACGACCCGGTGATCGGGAAAGACGGCGGGGAGTTGCCCGGTCCCAAACCGCTCAAAGGGAAGGTGGAGGGTGCCGGGCCATCGACGGCACCGCCACTGGGGCTGCCGCAACTGACCGTCCTGACGCTCGAACGGAACCCCCGGCTCGCCCAGGTCGGGTGGGCGGTCGAGACGGCACGGGGGCGGGCGGTCCAGGCCGGGCTGTACCCGAACCCGACCCTGAGCGTGACCGGCGACGAACTCGGCGACCGCACCGGGCCGGGCGGCATCTGGACCGCCCCGCACTTCCAGCAGGAGATCGTGACCGGGAACAAGCTCGGCCTCAGCAAGGCCGCCGCCCTGAAGGAGGTCGATCAGGCCACTCTCCGGGTGATGGCCGAGCGATACCGGCTCTTCACCGACGTGCGGCAGAGCTACTACGAGGTGCTCATCCTTCAGCGGCGGGCCGACATCTTGGGGCAACTCATCGCCCTGGCCGAGCAGTCCGTCGAGAACGCGAACAAGCTGCTCAAGGCGAAGGAGGGGAGCGAACTCGACGTGGTGCAACTGGAGGTCGATCTGGAACGCTACCGGGCCGAACTCGACGCCACGACGAAGGCGTTGCCCGCCACGTTCCGCCGACTGGCCGCGAGCGTCGGCGTGGACGACCTTCCTTACAGCAGGGTCAGAGGCGACCTCGAACTCCCGCTGCCCGACTACGATCTGGAGCGGTTGCGGACCTACGTCCTGGGCATTCACCCGGAACTGCGGTCGGCCCAGGTCGGCGTCGAACGAGCGCAACTGGTGCTGAAGCGGGCCACGGTCGAGCCGATTCCGAACGTGACGGTCGGCACCGGCTACGTCCGCCAGAACCAGAACAAGTCCGATGACTGGGTGATCGCGGCGAGTATCCCCGTGCCGCTGTGGAACCGGAACCAGGGAAACATCTTCGCCGCGAAGGCCCAAGTCGGCGAGGCGGTCACCGAAGTGGGCCGCGTCCAGAACGACCTCGTCGGGCGACTGGCCACGTCGTTCGGCACCTACTCCGCCGCCCGGCAGCGGGCCGAGAAGTACAAGTCCGCGATCCTGCCGAAGGCCGAACGGAGCTACCAACTGTCATTGAAGGCGTTCCAGGGCGGGCAGTTCGAGTACCTGCGGGTGCTGCAAGCCCAGCGTGCGGTGGCCGAGGCGAGGCTGGAGTACCTCCGGTCGCTCGGGGAGGCATGGCGGGCGGCGGCCGAGATCGCCGGGTTGATGTTGGAGGACCAGTGGCCGCCCGCGCCGCCGGCCGAGGGGGCGAAGCCCTGAGCGGGCGGAGAACGACCGGACCCGTTCCCTGCCGCCGGTTGTCGTGCTGCCCGATTGGGTTTCCGCGGTTGAAGTAACTGAGGCAAATTCAAGGAGGATGAACCGTGACCGCCGTACTTATGACCCTGGCCCTCGGGTTCGCGCCCGCCGCGCCGCCAGACGCAAAGCCCGGCTCTTTGGACGGCGCGGCGGCTGCCACCGCCCGTGGCGAGGCGGAAGCCAAGCAGAACCGCTGGGGCAAGGCCGTCGGGCACTACGACGAGGCGATCCGGCTTGACCCGACGTTCGCCCCCGCCTTCCGCGCCCGGGCGCTCGCGTGGTGGGCGAAGGGCGATACGGCGAAGGCGCTCGGGGATCTCACCGAGGCCGTCCGGCTCGACCCGAGGGATTCCCGGACGCTCGGTATCCGGGCCGTCCTCCTCACACACCGGGGACAGGTGGAGAAGGCCCTCGCGGACGCGGAGGAGGCGATCCGGCTCGACCCCGCGTATGCCCTTCCGTACCAGGCCCGCGCCTCCCTTCGGGTTCATGCCGGCAAGCTCGATGAGGCCCTCCGGGATGCGAACGAGGCTGTCCGGCTCGACCCCGCGAACGCCCACGTCTACACGACGCGGGCGGGGGTTTGGGGGGCGGCCGGTGACTTGCCGAAGGCCCTGGAGGACATGAGCCGGGCGGTCCGGCTCTCGCCGAGGGACGCCAAGCTCCTCGTCAGCCGGGCGGCCTGCCAGAGGGCGATGAAGGCGTGGGACAGGGTCTTGAACGATCTGGATGAGGCGGTCCGGCTCGACCCCGAAAACGCTGCCGCGTGGAGCGACCGGGCGTGGCTACGGGCGACCTGTCCGGACGGCAAGGTTCGCGACGGCAAGATGGCCGTCGCGGACGCGACCCACGCCTGCCGCCTGTCGTCGTGGAGGGACGGAAATCACCTGACCGCCCTCGCCGCCGCATACGCCGAGTCGGGCGAGTTCGCGGAAGCCGTGAAGTTCGCTCGGCTCTCGATGGAGTTCCCGGCGGGCGGCTCGGATTGGGGCGACCGGGCGAAGAAACGGCTGAGCCTCTACGAAGCGCGGCAACCGTACCGGACCGGCGAGTGATTTCGCTGCGCCATGTAAGGGACGTCGTGCGTCGCACGGCGGTCTACCCCCGCCAGCTTGAATGTGGTCATGTGGGCACTTGGGAGGAGATGGCAGGGGCACGTCGCGTGGCAGATTCGGCTTCGGGCGTGCGGAGTAAAGGCCGGGGTCCTCAACCATGAAAGGTAATGCCATGCCGAATCCAAACAACACTGTCGGCACTGGCACTGAGCCGGGCCGCACGCGAAACTGGTCCCTCATCGTCGGCCGCGTGGCGCTCGTTGCGGCGCTGGTCGAGGCGGCCGCCGCAGGGCTGGCGAACCTGTCGGGCGGTTCCCTCTTGGGCATCGGTGAACAGCACTTTTCGCTCGACGCGGTCGTCACCGCGCTGGTCGGAATCGGGTTCGTCATCGACGGTTCCGCGAGTCGCCTGGCGAAGAAGGGATAGAGGTCGCGCCCACAAGCTCGCCCACGTTGCAGTCGAGCAAACCGATGAGCCCCCGAGCAGTCCCCGGGCGGCAAGTACCGGACTGTCATTCCGCTACCGGGGGGCGGGCCGGTGGGGTAAGCACCTTGACGGACTACTTTGGGGGGAGCGATGGCACAGGAACACCCGACACTTCAGTTCCGGATACACGGCATGGACTGCGCCGAGGAGGTGGCCGTCCTCAAGCGGGAAGTCGGCCCCGTCGTCGGCGGGGCGGAGAACTTGGCCTTCGACATCTTGAACGCCAAGATGTCGGTCGCCGCCGGGTCGCCTGCGACGTCCGAGGCGGTCGGGGCCGCCGTCGCCCGCATCGGCATGCGGGCCGAGCCGTGGGGGGACGGGAAGGCCGCCCTCACCCGCGAGGATTTTTGGGAGCGGAACCGCCGGACTGTGCTGACCACCGCGGGCGGGATGCTCCTCACCCTCGCGCTCGTGGTCCACGCGCTCGCGTCGGGCCTCCCGGCCGCATTCGGTCATACGGAGGCTGCGGCTGGCCCCCCGTGGGGGTCGCTCGTTCTCTACGGCCTGAGCATTCTCGCGAGCGGGTGGACGGTCGCCCCGAAAGCCTGGGTCGCGGCGAAGCGGCTCCGCCCGGACATGAACCTGCTGATGACGGTCGCGGTCGGCGGGGCCGTCGGCCTCGGGGAGTGGCTGGAGGCGGCGTCGGTCGCATTCCTCTTCGCGCTCTCCCTCGCCCTCGAAGCGTGGAGTGTCGGCCGGGCTCGGCGGGCGGTCGCGGCCCTCATGGACCTCACCCCGCCGTCGGCCCGGCTCCTCGGTCCGGGCGGGCGGGAGGAACTGGTGCCGCCCGAAAGCGTGCCCGTCGGGGCGCGGTTCCTCGTCCGCCCCGGCGACCGGCTTCCGCTCGACGGGCGGGTGGTGGAGGGGGCGGGCGGGGTCGATCAGTCACCCATCACCGGGGAGAGTGTCCCGGTCCAGAAAGGGCCGGGGGACGAGGTGTACGCCGGGACGATTAACGGTGACGGCCTCCTCACCGTCGAGTCCACCAAGCCCGCCTCGGACACGACCCTCGCCCGCATCACCCGGATGGTCGGCGAGGCGCAGTCCCGCCGCGCCCCGTCCGAGCAGTGGGTGGAGCGGTTCGCCCGCGTCTACACGCCGGCCGTGATGCTGCTCGCGCTCGCCGTCCTTCTCCTCCCGCCCCTCCTCACCGGGGGGGCGTGGGGGGTCTGGTTCTACCGTGCCCTGGTGCTGCTCGTCATCGCCTGCCCCTGCGCGCTCGTCATCTCGACGCCGGTGACCATCGTCGCGGCGCTCGCCGCCGCGGCCCGGAATGGAGTGCTCGTGAAGGGCGGGGTGTACATCGAGACCCCGGCCCGGCTGAAGGCGGTCGCGCTCGACAAGACGGGGACGCTCACCGAGGGGAAGCCGGCGGTCGTCGAGGTGGTCCCGCTCGGCGGGCACACCGAGAGAGTGCTCCTGGAGCTTGCCGCCTCGCTCGAAGCCCGGAGCACCCACCCGCTCGCCCGCGCGATCGTCGCGGAAGCCACGAAGCGCGGGCTCGCGGTTCGCCCCGCCGAGGACTTCCGGATTCTCCCCGGGAAGGGGGCCGAGGGGCTGGTCGGCGGGGTCCGCCACTGGCTCGGCTCGCACCGCTACCTGGAGGAGCGGGGGCAGGAAACCCCGGACGTCCACGAGCGGCTCGAAGCGATGACCCGGGCCGGGCGGACGGTGGTCGTCGTCGGCACGGACTCGGTCCTCGCGGGCTTTATCGCGCTCGCCGACCGGGTGCGACCGAACTCGAAGGACGTGGTGACCGCGCTCCGCGCGGCCGGCATCGAGCACGTCGTCATGCTCACCGGCGACAACCGGGGGACGGCCGAGGCGATCGCTCGGGAGACGGGGGTGGACGAGGTCCACGCGGAACTCCTCCCCGCGGACAAGGTGACAAAGGTGGAAGAGCTGGTCGCCAAGTACGGGGCGGTGGCCATGCTCGGGGACGGGGTGAACGACGCCCCGGCGCTCGCCCGCGCGACGCTCGGGCTCGCGATGGGGGCCGCCGGGAGCGACGCCGCGATCGAGACCGCGGACGTGGCCCTCATGTCGGACGACCTCGCGAAGCTCCCGTGGCTCATCCGCCACTCCCGCCGGGCGATGTCCGTCATCCGCCAGAACATCGCGTTTTCCCTCGGCGTGAAGGCCGTGTTCGTGATCCTCACCTTCGCCGGGTACTCGTCGATGTGGGGGGCCATCGCGGCCGACATGGGGGCTTCGCTCCTCGTCGTCTTCAATGGGCTGCGACTCCTCCGGAGCTAGCCCGGGCCACCCTGCGGCAAACGCCGATGGCCCGAAGTCGGATGTGGAGTGGGGAGAGTGAATGTCCCAGGAGGGCCTCGTGGTGAACACGATCCCAGGGCCGGTGAGTAACGCGGCCGCCGCCCGAGCGACCCGGGCCGTGCGAGCCGGTCTCGTCCTGATCGGCGTCGGTCTCTCCGGCGTGTTCGGGGCGGCGGTCTGGCTGAACCCGTACAACGCGGACGGCACCCCGCGGGCAAGGGCGACGCACACTCAGCTCGGCCTCGCCCCGTGTCAGTTCCTATCCGCCACCGGGAAACCCTGCCCGTCCTGCGGGATGACGACCAGTTTCTCCCTTCTCGTCCGTGGAGATGTTGGAGCGTCGCTCCGGGCGAACTGGGCAGGCACGGTGATAGCAGTGCTGTGGGCGGTGGCGTTACCGTGGGCGGTCCTCAGCGTCGCCCGCGGCCGGTTGCTGCTCGTCCCGCGCGGGAAAGGGGAACTCGCGCTGACGGCTTGCGTGGGGATTGTTCTTGTTTTGATGCTCGGCCACTGGGCCGGCGTGTTGCTTTCAAACAGTGGCCAACCGGCCGGGTGAACTCGAAGCGCCACTCGCGCGGGCGTCTCGCGTGTCGGAGGATAACCACCTTTTCCGGGTAGGTGGTTCAAGCCGCATTCGCATGTTTTGGTAGCCCGGTGCAGTGGCACCGGGCTACCGGGTTCCTACCCCCCGATCTCCCCGATCTCTGACCGCCGTGGTCCGCGGAACCGACATGATACAGTGGAGTTTATTGGTGTAGTCAGATGCTGCTGCCGACTTGCCGACTCTGGCCGCCGGTTTGCACTGGCATCCTACCTGATCGAGGAATATATTGCCGGTAGGATTGTTCTCGGTAGCTGGCCTGAGTTTCTGGTTTC
>CANJKY010000251.1 GCA_947474875.1 Gemmataceae bacterium | reverse complement strand
GGCGGGGCGGAGGTGCTGGCCGAGCGGCTGCGGGCGGAGGTGGAGCGGATGCAGGTGCCGCACAACGGCGGGCACATCCCGGTCACCGTCAGCGGCGGGTTCGTGGTGGCCGACGCCGCCACCCCGGCCGACTTCGAGCGGATGCGAGAGGTGGCGGCGGAGGCTCTGGCCGCGGCCAAGAGCGGCGGGCGGAACCGGTGCGTGGTCAAGCAGTTCACCGGCGAGCCGATCGCCGCCTCGGCCTGAACCTGTCGGCCACCCCCGGCGTCGGATACAGTACAATGTCGGTCGGACGACCGGCCGGACGGCCGCCGCCGGGCAACCGGGGGAGGAAAGTCCGGGCTTCACAGGGCGCGGTGGTGGGTAACCCCCACCCCCGGCAACGGCTCGTGCCCCGGCACGGGCCGCCAACGGGCGGGACAGTGCAACAGAAAGTAAACCGCCTTGCGGGAACGCAAAACGCAAAAGTCAAAATGCAAAAGGAAGACGGCCGATTCTTTTTCGCTTTGCGTTTTTCGTTTTGCGTTCCCGGAGGGTAAGGGTGAAACGGTGCGGGGCGAAAGCCCTTAATGTAAGAGCGCACCAGCGGCGGGGTGACCCGCCGGCTCGGCAAACCCCACCGGAAGCAAGGCCAAATAAGCGAGCAGGACCGGCCCGGTCCGCTACGACTCGCGGGTAGGCTGCTCGACCCCACGGGCAACCGTGGGGCTAGAAAAATGGCCGTCGCCGGCCGGCTCGCAAGGGCCGGTCGGAACAAAACCCGGCTTACAGGCCGGTCGTCCGATCGACTCCGGGATTCTCGAAAGCCCGCGGACACCGTCCGTGGGCTTTCACTTTGAGTGGACCCGCCGAGCGGATAGCATTCCCGGTAGATGTTCCTCTCCCCCCATGTCTCGCCGGGCCACCTCGCCCTCGTCCGCGTGTCCCGCCGGGCGATGGCGACCACGTTCGAGATCGCCATCCCCTACGGCACCCCGCACGCCATCGAAGCCGGGGAGGCTGCCCTCGACCTGATCGACCGGCTCGAAGACCAGCTGACAGTGTACCGCGACACGAGCGAGGTGAGCCGGCTGAACGCGGCGGGGGCGGCGGTTGTCGAACCCAACCTGTTCGATCTGCTCCAGCGGTGCGCCACCCTTACGAACGACACCGGCGGGGCGTTCGACGCGGCGTGCGGGGCGGTCATCAAGTGCTGGGGGTTCTACAAGCGGGAGGGCCAGGTGCCGACCGAGCCGGAACTCACCGCCGCCATGCACCGCACCGGGTTCCGGCACGTCATCCTCGACGCCCCGACCCGCACGGTGAAGTTCAACCGCCCCGGCCTGGAGTTGAACCTCGGGGCGATCGGCAAGGGGTACGCGCTCGACCGGGCCGCCCAGTTATTGCGGCGGGAATGGGGCATCCGCTCAGCACTGCTACACGGCGGCGGGAGCAGCGTGCTGGCCGTCGGCGTGCCGCCGACCGACGTCCGCGGTTGGCGGGTGGCCGTGCGGCATCCGACCGACGATTCGCGGACACTCGGGTCGTTGTACCTGGCCGACCGAGCGCTCGGCACGTCGGCAGCCACCTATCAGTATTTCGAGTACAACGGCAGGAGGTACGGGCACGTGCTCGACCCCCGCACCGGCCGCCCGGCGGCCGGCGTCCTCAGCGCCAGTTGCGTTGCGAACTCCGCGGCCGACGCCGACGCCCTGAGCACCGCCTTCTTCGTCGCCGGGGCGGACTGGACGGCCGAGTTCTGCCGCAGCCGCGAGCATCTGGCGGCTATCGTGTTGACGGACGACGCCCCGCCGCGGACGATGAACCTGCTGGCCACGCAGTACGACCCGCCTGGGCAACGCGACCTGCAAGACGAGGCGGATTGGTTTTCGTAGGGTGGGTCCGGTCGCGGCGACGCGACCGTGACCCACGTTCGACCGCAAGCCCGTGGGTCATCGGACACGGAACGTGTCCGGACCCACCCTACCAGATACCCCCATGCACCTGCCGATCCCTCTCCCCGTTCTGTACGCCGGCCTGGGCGGGGTGCTTCTCGCCCTGATCGTCGCCACCGCCCAGAACCGGTGGCAGCCGCGGGTGTTCTTCCTGCTCGCCCTGCGGCTGGCCATCGGCTGGCACTTCACGTTCGAAGGGCTGCACAAGGTCCACTCGCAGTGGGTCGGCGAGACGGACACGAGCAAACCGTTCACCAGCGCCGGCTACTTCAACATCGGCGACGGCCCGGGCGCCGAGATCGCCCGGAAGCGGTACATCGCCGACCCGGAGAAGGTGTACACCGAACGACTGGCGAAGAAGCGGGAGATCACCGCGGACGAGTTCCGCAAGCTGCCCGTTACCCAGCAGGCTGACCTGTGCCCGGACGCGGTGGCCAAACTGCTGACCGGGGACGACGCGGACAAGAGTGCCGCGGCGAAAGCGAAGTACGCCGCGTGGGTGTACGGGGTCGAGCGGCGGGACGCCAAGTTCAAGGACGTGACCGGCGACATCCCGGCCACCCCGGACCAGTGGCTGGAGTACGTCGCCCTGCTGCAACACGAGTACGACTCCCGCGTGTCGCGGACGAGCCTGGACCTCGGCGGTGGGTACGGGTACGAGGTGAAGCGGACCGCCGCCATCAAGGCCGACCTGAACAAGACGAAGGCCGACCTCGCCAAGGTGACCGACGAACTGCTCGCCGAACTGAAGAAGGACGCCGGCATCAAGGACGAGCCGCCGGCCCCGCCGTGGCACTCGGACATCAAGCTGCTCGACAAGGCGGTCGCCTACGGCGTCACCGCCATCGGCGTCGGGCTGCTGCTCGGCCTGTTCACCCGCGTGTGGTGCCTGGCCGGGGCCGGGTTCCTGGTGATGACGTACCTGTCCGCTCCGCCGTGGCCGTGGCTGCCGCCGCCGCCGCCGTCCGAGGGCAACCCGCTGTTCATCAACAAGAACCTGATCGAGGCGGTCGCCCTGCTGGTCGTGATGGCCCACCCGACCGGCCGCTGGCTCGGGCTGGATTCGCTCGTCGACTACGCCCTGTTCGGGCGAAAGAAGAACTAACAGAAAGCCCACGGACGGCCGTCCGTGGGCTTCATCACATACACCCTCCCGGAGTTGCCGTCATGTCCACCAAGTTGACCGACGAAGAAAAAGCGATCGGCCTTCGCAACTTCAACCAGGCCCGCGCGGACATGGCGACTCAGGCCGACGGCGTCTCCCGCCGCACGTTCATGAAGTCGGCCCTGTCCGCCGGCGGGGTCATCCCGGTGAGCGCGGCGGTGTACTTCGGGTACGACCAGTGGAAGGGGAACAAGGCGGTCCGCACCGCCTTCATCGGGGTCGGGGACGAGGGCGGGGTGCTCATCGGCGAGCACAACCCGGAGTACAACCAGGTGGTCGCGGTGTGCGACGTGCGGCCGTACAACCAGACCCGCATCTTCGAGGGCGAGGCGAACGGCCCGCGGAAGGGGCTGAACAAGATCTACGGCAAGGACGCGGCGGCGAAAATTAAGGTGTTCGACAGCGTGCAGGCGCTGCTGGACGCCAAGACCGAACTCGGGCTGGAGGCGGTGGTCATCGCCACCCCGCTGTTCACCCACAAGGACATCGCCATCAAGTGCATGGAGGCCGGGCTGCACGTCCTGTGTGAAAAGCTGATGGCCCGCACCATCACCCAGTGCAAGGAGATGATCGCGGCGGCGAAGAAGAACGGGGTGCTGCTGAACATCGGCCACCAGCGGCACTACAGCCTGCTGTACGCGCACGCCGCCGAACTGGTGCACGACGGCATCCTCGGCGACATCAAACACATCCGCGCGCAGTGGCCGCGGAACAACTCGTGGCCGTTCGACGCGGCGAAGGCCCGCGCCGAAAAGGGGCTGAAGGCGATCGCCGACGAGAAGCGGTTCAAGCTGCCCGAACTCCAGGACGGCTGGTACCCGCCCATCTACAAGGTCGACGCCGACGCACTGACCGACGACAAGGTGAAGGCGCTCGGGTACAAGAACCTGGAGGAGTTGGTGCGGTGGCGGTGCTTCGACCGTACCGGCGGCGGGCTGATGGCCGAACTCGGCAGCCACCAGTTGGACGCCAGCAGCATCTTCCTCGGCCACGTCCACCCGCTCAGCGTGCAGGGGGTGGGCGGGCAGTTCTTCTACGGCGACTCGCGGAAGGCGGAGAAGGGCATCCCCACCGGGCCGAACGCCCGCGAGTCGGAGGACGGGGTGTTCGTCACGTTCGAGTTCCCCGGCAAGAACCACCCGGCCGCCGGCAAGGGCGGAAAGGACGAGAACGACGTGGTGGTGGTCACGTACTCGTCGTTCAACACGAACGAGTTCGAGGACTACGGCGAGTGCCTGATGGGCAGCCGAGGCACCATGCTGGTGGAGAAGGAGGCGAACGTGTACCTGTACAAGGAGAAGGCGAAGGGGGCGGCGGCGGGCGGCGGCGGTGCGGCGAAGGAGACGAACGTGAAGGTGACCACCGCCGCCGGCAAGGCGCCGGTGATGGAGGCGGCCAGCACGTGGGGCGGGGCCGGCGGGCCGGCCATCACCAAGGGGCCGAGCGGCCCGGCCTGGGACACCGACATCCGCGGGTACCGGCAGGAGATGGAGCACTTCGCGTACTGTGTGCGGCGGTGGCAGGAGATGAAGCAGCGGGTGAGCTACGAGAAAGGGTCGGACGGGAAGCTGAAGTACGCCGACATCCTGCCACGCTGCCACGGCGAGGTGGCGATGGCCGACGCCATCATCGCGCTGACGGCGAACATGGCGATGGACACCCGCCAGCGGATCGCGTTCGAGTCGAACTGGTTCAACCCCGAAGCGCCGGACGTGCCGGAGACGAAGTACGGCAAGAAGGCGTGAGACAACTCCCAGACGTGTTAGCCCACGGACTGCTGTCCGTGGGCTTTTTTCGTTTCCGCTACCGACATCGGCGCAGCCGAACCCCTCGCTTACCATCCCCTCACTTTGACGGCTGGGGAAGTGGGGAGGGCTGCCCGTGATCACCATCGACGACCTGATCGCCGGCACCGCCGTCGAGCCGCGGCCGTACCAGGCCCGCATCGTGAACAAGGCGCTCGACCTGTATCTGACCAAGCAACTGCGGTCGATCCTGGTCGAAAGCCCGACCGGGAGCGGCAAGACGGTGATGGGCCTGCTCATCGCGGCCGGGCTTCAGAAGGCACTCGGGCTGAAGGTCGGGTGGGTGGCGATGCGGCGGTATCTGCTGGCGCAGGCGAAGGCGGAAGCGGCCGAGCGGGGCATCCCGGTACAGGCCGAGTTCATCAGCATGTTCGACAAGAACCCGCCGACCGGGTTGGACCTGCTCGTCGTCGATGAGGCCCAGCACGACGCCGCCGGCAGCATGGCCCACCTGCACAACGTCATCCGCCCGCGGTTCATCCTCGGCCTGTCCGCCACCCCGTTCCGGGCGGACAAGGTGAAGCTGTGCTTCGACACCGCCATCCGCGACGCCGGCATCCGCTCGCTCATCGAGGACGGCTACCTGTCCCGGTTCCGGCACTACACGATCCCGAACTACACCCCGGAGGCGGTCGCCGACTGCTACCTGAGCGACCGCCCGCGGTGGGGCAAGTCGGTGTTCTACTTCCACACCATCCCGCAGTGCGAGGCGGCGGCGGCACGGCTGCGGGCCGGCGGGGCGAAGGTCGAGATCGTCACCGCCAGCGGCGACCGCGACGCGCAACTCGAAGCGTTCGAGGCCGGAGAACTGGACGCCCTGGTGAACTGTATCGTGCTGGCCGAGGGGTTCGACTGCCCGAGCCTGCAAACCGTGTTCTGCCGGCCGAGCGAGAAGGGCATCACCGTGCAGATGTGCGGGCGGGTGCTGCGGAAACACCCGGCGGTAGGGTGCAAGAACATCGTGCAGTGCCAGAAGACCCGCTGGCCGTTCGTCCGCACCGCCGGCGCCGAGTTCCAGTACGTGTGGACCGACGGCGAGTGGCGGTCGCTCACGGTGAACCCAAGGTTGCAACAGGTGGCGCTCTCGACGATGCGGACGCTGGCGAACACCCCCGTCGAGCTGCCCGAGTTCCTGAAGAAGCACGCCCCGGCCCGGCCGCGGTTCCGTGAGCGAACCGGGTGAACCGTGGCAGTGATGCCACGGGTTCTTCAACACAACCCCCGGCAT
>CANJKY010000250.1 GCA_947474875.1 Gemmataceae bacterium | reverse complement strand
TCGCTCACCACGTCCGCCCCGTACACCTTGTGGGCCAGCGTCCCCGGTAGCACCTTCGTGTCCATGCTGCCCAGCCGCATGGTGCCGCCCACCTTCGTCACCTTCTTCTGCGCGTCCATCAGGCACACCACCGGGTGCGGGGTGTCCTTGTCGAACTCGTAACTGTTCGCATCCTTCAGCCCGAGCACGTTGCGGGCGAACTCGATGGTGGCGCACTGCAACCCCAGGCAGATGCCGAAGAACGGCACCCCGTTCTCGCGGGCGTACCGGATGGCCTCCACCTTGCCGTTCACCCCCCGCTTGTCGAACCCGCCGGGCACCAGGATGCCGTCCGCCCCGGCCAGCAGCTTGGCCGGCCCGTGCTGCTCCACCAGTTCCGACTCCACCCGCTCGGTCCGCACCTTGTACCGGTGGTGGATGCCGGCGTGGTCGAGCGCCTCGTACACGCTCTTGTACGCGTCCCGGTGCTTCACGTACTTGCCCACCACCGCGATGGTCACCTCCCGCTTGTCCTTCGGCTCGGCCGCCAGGGAGCGGATGCCGTCCACCATCTCCTGCCAGTCGTCCATCTGGATCGGGCGAGCGTTGGTGATGCCCAGTTTCTCCACGATGAGCGCGTCGATGCCGTTGTCCAGCAGGCTGAGCGGCACCTCGTAGATGCTGAACTCGCGGTCCTTCTCCTCGATCACCGCCCGCCGCTCGACGCTGCACATGACGGCGATCTTGTCCACGTCGTCCCGCGGGATCTCCTTCTCGGTGCGGCAGATGAGCACGTCCGGCTGGATGCCGATCTTCCGCATCTCCTGCACGCTGTGCTGGGTCGGTTTGGTCTTCAGCTCCCCGGCCGCCTTTAGGAACGGCACCAGGGTGAGGTGGATGAACAGGCAGTGCTGCTTGCCCACCTCCAGGGCGAACTGGCGGATGGCTTCGAAGTACGGCATCCCCTCGATGTCGCCGACCGTGCCGCCGATCTCCGTGATCACCACGTCCACGTCCGGGGTGGCGAGCGTGCGGATGCAGTTCTTGATCTCGTCCGTCACGTGCGGGATCACCTGCACCGTCTTCCCGCGGTAGAACCCGGCCCGCTCCTTCTCGATGATCGTCTGGTAGATGCGGCCGGTGGTGTAGTTGCAGTCGCGGTTGAGCGGGGCGTTGGTGAACCGCTCGTAGTGCCCGAGGTCCAGGTCCGTCTCCGCCCCGTCGTCCAGCACGTACACCTCCCCGTGCTGGTACGGGCTCATGGTGCCCGGGTCCACGTTCAGGTACGGGTCCATCTTCTGCATCCGCACCTTCAGCCCCCGCCGTTCGAGCAGGAGGCCGATGCTCGCCGACGTCAGCCCCTTGCCGAGCGAGCTGACCACACCGCCGGTCACGAAAATGTGCTTCGCCATGAGCGGGGTCGCTCCTCGCGGGTGTTCGGTACTCGTTCGCAGGGGTCGAGGCCGGACGTGCCGAAGTGTCGCCTCGGATCAACTTACAGAACGGGGCGGCAGTGGGTCAACCGCGGCCGGCGGGAGAACTGAGGTGGTGCGGGATGCGACGGCCGGTTGTTCGGTCTGTGAGTGGTAGGCACACTCCGTGTGCCGTTCCGGAACGGCACACGGAGTGTGCCTACCACTCTCAAGACAGGTTGGCCCGGTGCGACTGGACGAACGCGGCGTAATCCTCCGGTGTGTCCACTCCGCGGTGGGCGGTGGCGATCACGCCGACTTTGATGGCAATGCCGTGCGCGAGGGCGCGGAGCTGTTCCAGCTTCTCCGCCTGTTCGAGCGGGTGCGGCGGGGTGGCTGCCAGCCGCAGTAGCACCTCCCGCCGGTACGCGTACACCCCGAGGTGTTGCAGGAAGGGCGGCGGGGTGTGGGTGAAGTCCGGCTCGCCGTCCCGCACGAACGGGATCGGGCTACGGCTGAAGTACAGCGCCCGCCCGTCGCGGTCGCACACCACCTTCACCACGTTCGGGTTCAGGTAGTCGGCCCGGTTCCGCAGCGGGATTGCCAGCGTCGCCATGCCGACCGCCGGGTCGGACGCCATCAGCCCAACCAGCAAATCCAGGTCGGCCGGGTCGAACTGCGGCTCGTCCCCTTGCAGGTTGACGATCACGTCCGCGTCCAGGGCGGCGGCCACCTCGGCGATGCGGTCGGTGCCGGACGGGTGGTCGGTGCGGGTCATCGCCGCCCGCCCGCCGAACGAGGCGACGGCATCAAAAATCCGCCGGTCGTCGGTGGCGACGATCACCCCGCTCACCCGCTTCGCCTTCGCCGCCTGCTCGTGGACGTGCTGGATGAGGAACTTGCCGGTGTCGTTCAGCAGCGGCTTGGCCGGCAGCCGCTGGGAAGCGTACCGGGCGGGGATGACGACGACGGCGTGCATGCCGGTTTCCCGAACTGGTGGCACAGGTCTCCAGACCTGTGTCTACTGCCCCCCCACTGGTCTGGAGACCTGTGCCACCCTACTCACACCTACCGCTTGTGGTACCCGTTCGCCGCCGCCGCCGAGCCGACGATGTTCTCGAGCAGCTTTCGCAGCTTCTTGTGCGCATCCGTGGTCCCTTTCGTTAACTGCTTCAACTCGGCCAGTGTGAGTTGCGGGTCCGGGCACGGCAGTTTGCCGCGGGCGTCGTCCAGGTCTTCGTCCAGTTGGTACTGGTCGCCGCGGTTGCTGACGCCCACCCGCAGGGCGCGGAGGGTCTTCACGTCCCGGTAGAATCCGCGGAGGTCGATGTCCAGCTTGTCCAGCAGGACGGACCGCGAGCGGGGGGTCTTGGCGATCAGCTTCACGAACTTGGCCAGCCGGCTGGCCCGTTCGGGCGTGACCGACGATGACTCGGAGCGAGGCCGTCCCATGCTGCCTCCGGCCCTCGGGCGGGTGGTGAGGGCGGGGCGTCCGTGCCGCGGGCGGGGAACCGTCCCCTGACGCCGACGGGTCCGTCCGTCAGGTGCCGTGTTGAGGCATGATCGTAGGTGCCGGGCGAGAGGAAATCAAGCGACTGGTGGGAACGACGCGGCCCGGCCGCGGGGGTAGTCGCGGCCGGGCCGGGGGAGCCGAGTGGCCGGCTCAGTCGGCCGCCTTCCAGCGGTACGCGGTCAGCCCGTGCAGGTCGCGGACGTACACCTCGTCCCCGCACACCGCCAGGTGTGCCCACGTCTCGGCCGTCGCCACCGCCCGCTCGGCCAGCACCTCGAACTCCTTCGGGTTGGCCTTCAGCAGCAGCAGCTTACCCTTGCAGTCCAGCGCCAGGATCTTCTCCCCGTTCGCGACCAGGCTCCAGTACTCGCCGAACGCCTTGTCCGACCGCCACGTCTCCTTGCCGGCGGTCAGGTTCACGCACACCGCCTTCCGGTCTTTGCCCAGGAAGTAGGCGTGGTCGTCGACCACCACCGGGGTGGTCATGTTCCCCTCGTACTTGAACGCCCACCCGTCCTCCACCTTCAGCGCCCCGCCGGCCGAGCGGACGGTGAACCCCTGGGTGGTGCCGCCGTAGGTGCTGGTGAACACGGTGTCGCCGCTCACCACCGGGGTGAGGATGTTCATCCCGCGGAACGACGGCACGTCCCGCTTCCACAACTCTTTCCCGGTATCCGGATCTACCCCGTACAGGGCGGTGCGGGTCTGCACCACCAGTTGCCGTTTGCCTCCCAGGGTGGCGAACACCGGGCATGAGAACGCACTGCCCATCATCCCGCCGCCGTCCTTCAGAGCCAGCCACACCAGCTTGCCCGACTTCTTGTCCAGCTTGGCGAACCCGCCGCCGGCCTGCACGTACACCGACGCGTCGTCCACCAGGGGCGAGCTCACAAACCCGAAGTCGGGCAGCGGCGACTTCTGCTCCTTCACGAAATCGTACCGCCACAGTTCTTTGCCGTCCGTTCCGTTCAGGCAGACGAGTACGTCCCGCATCCCGGCCACGTACAGCCGCTCGCCGTCGAACGCCGGGGTGGCCCGGATCCAACTGCCGTTCTTGGCGGCGAAGAACGGCACGTCCATCGCCCCGTCCCATTTCGCCTCCCACACCTTCTTGCCGGTCTTGCGGTCGAACGCCGTCACCACCTCCCGCTTCTTGTCCACGGTCTCGGTGGTGAACACCTTGTCGGCCGACACCACCGGACCGGAGTAGCTCGGACCGAGGTTCTCGACCGACCAGATCTTGGTGAGCGACTTGTCGTCGAGTTTGTCCGGCCAGGGGGTTGCGGAGGCGGGCACCCGCCCGTCGCGGGTGAGGCCTCGCCACTGCGGCCAGGTGGGTTCGGCCGGCGCGGCGGGAGCGAGTGATACAGCAGCCAGAACGGCCAGCAGGGCGGGGGTCACGGGGGCTCCTCTCCGAGGGTTACGGGCAGAGTGCCTGCCGCAGCTTTTCCAGGGCGGTGGCCTGCACCTGTCGCACCCGCTCCTTGGACAGGCCGAGCGCCCGCCCTACCTGCTCGAGCGTGCGGTTCGGCGACTGCTCGTCGCGGGTCAGGAACCGGTGCGACAGGATCTGTTTCTCCCGATCGGACAGGAGCGGGTGGTCAGCCCGGAGGAACTCCTCGATCGGGATCTGGCTGCCGGCGGACGGGCTGGGGGCGGAGCAGCGACAGGGCGGCGAGCCGTCGGGCAGGGCATCAAGCGACAGCGACCGGTTCAGCCAATCCCCGCCCATCCGCTGCGACAACCGGGATAGGGCTCGGATCAGACAGGTGTACGCGTAAGTGCTGAACCGGATGCCCAGCCACGGGTTGAACACCGCCACGGCCTGGATGAGGACGACGTGGCAGTCGCCGACCATGTCGTCCGCGCGGGGGTTGCCGCCCGCCCGCCGGCGGACCGCCCGGTAGACCAGCTTGCGGTTGCCGAGCACGATGCGGTCGCGGAGGGCGTGGTACGCGATCCGCCAGCGGGAGAGTTCGCCCGGAGATCGGGCGGTGTCCACGCGGTACGCGGCGTAGTGCATCCGCTTGGCGTGATCGCGGGTCACCTCATCCGGCATGTACTTGTCGTCGTAGTCAGTCGGGTCGTCCAACAGCGTGGACGGGTCGAACACCGCGGCCGCTCTCTTCGAAGCGAAGTCCGGGTGGAACAGGTAGCCCGGCCGACCCGGCGAGTTAGCCGGCCGGCGCACGGTCTGCGCCGGGGTCGGATTCGGCAGCGTGACAACCACGGCGATCTCCTGAAGCGGGGGGCAAAAGTCGATAAACGATCAAATCGTCCAAAACGAACAAATCGTCTATTAATATCTCCGTGCCAGGTGCAAGAGTCAAGTGTGGGGCGACGAAATCGTCCAATTTGCGAAAATTCTTGCCAATCACGGGCGTTGGGAGCAACAATGAACCTGATTACTTGGTCCGGCACACCGGTCGAAAACGGATGAATCGATCAGAAATCGAACACGGCGAACGGCCCGAACCGCGGTACGTGAGTACGGCGACGGTGGCCGACGCGCTGGGCGTGAGCGTCACTACTGTGAAACGGTGGGTGGACGACGGTGTGCTGCCGGCGCACCGCACCGCCGGCGGGCACCGCAAGCTGCTGGTGGCGGACGTGTACCGGCTGGTGCGGGCCGGCTCCCTGCCGTACTCCGACCTCACACGGCTCATCCCGTCCGCCGTGGCCGACGTGGAACCGGCCGACGCGGTGCGACAGCGGCTGGTCGCCGCCATCAACGCGGTGGACCTCGACCTGATCCGCACCATCCTGCTCGCCGCGTACCGCAACGGCACGCCGATGGACGTGCTGGCAGATCGGGTGATCGCCCCGGCGTTCGCGCACATCGGGCACTCGTGGCAGGCGGGGAAAATGTCGGTGTCCGCCGAGCACCGCATTACCCAGGCGTGTGTGGCCACGCTGTACGAACTGCGGGCGGAGTTGCGGGTCCACGCCGACCCGGACCGGCCGGTGGCGGTGGGCGGGGCGCCGGAGCACGACCATTACGTGCTGCCGACGCTGCTGGCCAAGCTGACCCTACTGGAAGGCGGGTGGGACGCGGTCAACCTCGGCCCGCACACCCCGATGTCCGCGCTCGCCACCGCCTTGGACGACGTGCGGCCGGCGTTGGTGTGGCTGTCCGTCACCCACCTGACCGACCCGGAGCGGTTCGCCCAGGAGTACACGGACTTCTTCCGCCGGGCGGAGTCTCGGGAGGTGGCGGTGGCGATCGGCGGGCAGGGGCTGTCCGGCTC
>CANJKY010000249.1 GCA_947474875.1 Gemmataceae bacterium | reverse complement strand
CCAGCTTCCGCCGCATGCCGGCCAGCCAGTACCGCTCGTACTGTTCGGGGAACTCGTTCAGCGTCTCGGTCGCCAGAGCCACCGCTTTCTCTTCGTCCGGGTCGAGCAGCGGCAGCAGCGACTCGGCGAACCGGGCCAGGTTCCACTGGGTGATGCCCGGCTGGTTGCCGTAGGCGTACCGCCCGCCGCGGTCGATGGAGCTGAACACGGTGGCCGGGTCGTAGGCGTTCATGAACGCGCACGGGCCGTAGTCGATGGTCTCGCCGGAGATCGCCACGTTGTCGGTGTTCATCACCCCGTGGACGAACCCGACGCACATCCACCTCGCCACCAGCGCCGCCTGCCGCACTTGCACCGCCCGGAAGAAGGCGTGGTACTTATTCGCCGCGTCGGCCAGTTCCGGGTAGTGGCGGGCAATGGCGTAGTCGGCCAGCGTCCGCAGGGTGGTGCCGTCCTGCAGGGCGGCGGCGTACTGGAACGTGCCGACGCGGAGGTGGCTGGCGGCCACGCGGGTGAGCACCGCCCCCGGCTGCGGCAGCATGCGGAACACCCGCTCGCCGGTGCGGACCACCGCCAGGCTGCGGGTGGTGGGGACGCCGAGCGCGGCCATCGCCTCGCTGATGATGTACTCGCGGAGCATCGGCCCGACGGCGGCCCGGCCGTCCCCGTTGCGGGAGTATCGCGTCGGCCCGGACCCCTTGAACTGCAAGTCGACGAGTTGGCCGGACGGGGTGCGGTGTTCGCCCAGCAGGATGGCCCGGCCGTCGCCGAGCATGGTGAACCCGCCGAACTGGTGGCCGGCGTAGGCCTGGGCGACCGGCTGGGCGCCCGCGGGGATTTCCTGGCCGGCGAACACCGCGGCCGCCTGCTCCGGGGTCAGCGCCCGCAGGGTCAGCCCGAGTTGCTCCCCGAGCCGGTGGTTCAGGTTCACCACCCGCGGGGCGGCCACCGCCGCCGGCGTGGCCGGGGCGAACAGCACGTCCGGCAGGCGGGTGTAGGTGTTGTCGAACCGCCAGCCGACGGCGTCGGGGGTCACGGACATCACGGCACTCGCAGGGGCGGGCCATTCATTGTAGCGGGAACGGAAACACCGGCGGGCCGCCGGTGCCACGAAGACCTTTCGTCCGTGGCACCGGCGGCCCGCCGGTGTGCTTTTTTCCCATGGCAACGGCGGCCCGCCGGTGCCGGCGAATCACCACTGCACGCCGACCCGCGGGGCCGGCCGGTCGCCGCGGGAGGTCAGCCAGATGCGGGCGAGCAGGGCGACCACCGCCAGCACGTGCAGGAACAGGAGCAGGTTCAGCCACACCGTCTGCTTCGGGGCGTACCGCGCCACCTCCTGCCCGACCAGGATGTTCGTCTTCCGCAGGTCCGACCCGCTGGTGTGGACGGCCAGTTCCTTCTCGTACCGGGCGGCGGCCACGTCGCCCACCGCCCGCTCGATGGCGAACCCGCGGAGGGAGGCGAACGCGAGCAGGATGAGCAACAGCAGCGACACCCCGCCGAGCAGGTACAGCAGGTACGGCCACACCTGCGGCAGCCACATGAGCGGGGCGGGCAGTTGCTGGGTGTGCGGGTCTTTCAGCACCCGCTCGGCGACCGCCAGGGCGAGTAACGGGAACAGGAGTAGGAAGTACGGCACGAGGAAGATGTCGGACCGCACCGTTTTGCTGAGCGTGTCTTCCAGGTCCTTCCACTCCTTCACGTCGGGGATGGCGTCCGAGTACCCGCCGAACGCCGCCTCCCACCCGTACTGGGTGACCACCGAGTACCCGCCCGGGGCGAGCTTGGCCCAGGTGAAGAAGGACAGGACGAACGCCGCCGCCAGGCAGCCGAGCGGCACCCACGCCAGCCACGCCGGTCTGACCGGCAGCCAGCACGACCGGGCGTACTCGCCGGGCGGGGGCGGGGGCGGCGGGGGGACCGCCACGCCGGGCGGCGGGGCCGGGACCGGCGGCAGGGTGGGGGCGGACGGGTCGGACGTCGGCATGGAAGACACGGGCTTGGCTCCAGAGGGCGGGGCCGGACGATCGGCGGCCGGCAGCACGTCGTACAACTCGGTCGGCGGCGGAGTGAGGCTGCTGATCCCGCCGCCGGCGGCCACGTCCGGGGTGTACTTCGCCGGTACATCGATCGGCTTGCCGCAGTTCGGGCAGTCCACGCGGGTGCCGGCGGCGTCGTCTGGCAGCTCGGACATCTTGTAGCAACTGAGACAGATCTGCCGGATCATGGGTGGCTCACGGGCCGCGGTATGGGGTGTACCCGTCCACGAAGCCGCTCGCGGCTTCGCCTGTCAACTGCTCCAACCATACGGACAATCGGCCCGATCCGGAATGCCGGCCGCGCTTACCGCCACGAGTTTCGTTCCACCTCGCGTAGCGCGGATGGCAAATGCGTCAGAACGTCCACCGCGCACAGGGCCGTCTGCCCGACCGCCTCGGCCGCGTGGTCCCCGGCCCGGCCGTGGACCCACGCCCCGAGCACGGCCGCGTCGAACCCGCTCATCCCCTGGCCGATCAGGGCGGCGAGCAACCCGGTGAGTACGTCCCCGCTGCCGCCGGTGGCCATGCCGGGGTTGCCGGTGTCGTTCACGTACACCTGCGCCCCGTCGGTCACGATCGTCCGATGCCCCTTCAGCAGCAGCACCGCGTGCCACCCGGCGGCGAACCCGACGGCCAGGTTCAGCCGGTTCGCCTGCACCTGCTCGGTACTCGTGTTCAGCAGGCGGGCGAACTCGCCGGGGTGCGGGGTGAGTACCAACGGTGCCGACCGGGTGCGGATCGCGTCCGGGATGGGCGGGAGGAGGTTCAGTGCGTCGGCGTCGAGGACGGTCGGGGTGTTCGGGGTGCGGAGGAGCAACTGCCGCACCAGATTCCGCACCTCCGGGTGTTGACCCAGCCCCGGCCCGACGGCGAGTACATCCGCTTTCTCGGCCAGCGCGGTCGCCTGATCCGCGTAGTCGTTCGGCTGGCCGCCCGGCAGCAGGCCGGCGGTCAGGTAGCACGGGTTGCCGACGCTCACCACGTCCTGCACCGCCGCCGGGCAGGCCACCGTCACCAGCCCGGCCCCGCCGCGGACGGCGGCGCTGCCGGTGAGGACGGCGGCGCCGGTCATGCCGCGGCTGCCGGCCACCACCAGCACCCGCCCGAACGTGCCCTTGTGTCCGTCCGCCGGGCGGGGCGGCAGAGGCGGCAGGGCCGATACGTTTTGTACCGTTCCGATCATGGCTCGTGGTTTCGCGGCCGGCCGCGGTTGTGGGAACGGGCGGAGGGAGTTATAGGACTTCCAGCCTCTCACCCGGCGGACGAAAGGGGGCGGGCGTGAGCGAGCAGCGCGTGAACAGCCGGCACCGGCCGAACCGGTGGCGGATCGCGGGGATCGAGCGGGGCACCTCCCTCCCCCCGCTGGACGAAGACCCGCCGGAACTGGTTGACGACGCCCCGTCGCCGACCGTCCCGCTCGCCGGCCTGCCGGACGACGACCCGCAACTGAAAGCGGCGGTGGCCGAGGCGACGGAACGGTTCGACGAGTTCCTGACAGCCCTGTCCGACCGCGCCCCGGCGGATATGTTCGCGGTGAAGGCGCCGTTCACCGACGACTTCGGCCGCGAGTACATGTGGGTGGCGGTGTCGGCGGTGGACGAGTCGCACATCTACGGGCGGCTGGACAACGACCCGGCGACGGTGCGGACGGTCCGCCGCGGGCAGCCGGTGCGGGTGCCGCGGGGCCTGCTGAACGACTGGCTGTTCGTGCGGGGCGGGCAGCGGGTGGGCGGGTTCACCGTGCGGCTGATCGAGACCCGCCTGCGAGCGGACGATGCCGCATGAGGGGTATAAACGGCACGCGGATGACGCGGATTCCAGCGCGGATCAACACAGATCAGAAATCAGGATTTGTTTTGATCCGTGTTCATCCGCGCTGAAATCCGCGTCAACCGCGTACCGTTTTTGAGTCAGGCTTTCCGCTCGAACTCCTTCAGGTGCAGCCGCGTCTGGTGGCCGTCGAACGCCCCGCCCTCGGCCGTCTTCCCCTGGAAGTAGTCCTTCTGCCACCCGAGTTTCACCGCCTCCGGGTTGTTCTCCTTCAGCCCCTTCAGGAACCCGGTCCGGCTGGCGTCCCACTCGTGGTACTTCTGCTGCAGTTCGGGGTTGGCGGCCAGCGGCTCGATCCGCGGCACCAGCGACTCGGCCAGCCCGCGGGGGATGGGTACCAGCATGCAGATCGGCTCGCCGGCGGCGAAGTGGATCCACTCGTTCGGGCGGGTGAGCTTCCAGTTCATGGTGAACGTGGACGTCGCCCAGTCCGTCTCCACCACCCCCTCCAGCGGCTGGATGCCGTCCTTGATGAAGTTGCTCGGCCCCTTCACCCACAGGTTGATGCCCGGCGGGGTGCGGAACAGGTACGGCAGGCTGAAGGTGATGGTGCCGCTGCCGAAGTGGGACAGGATGCTCGGGTCGGCCGGGCCGTCGAACCGCAGCTCCACGTCCGCCGGGTTCCGCCCGCCGTACCAGTAGCAGCGGAACGCGGTCGGGCAGGTGAACACCCACCCGTTCTGGTTGGCGATGTTCAGCGGCAGGCAGCGGTACGGGAACCGCTGCGGGGCGGCCTCCATCCAGTCCCGCTCGATCGGGGCGGTGTGCAGCCCCATCCGCGGGGCGAGCGGGTGGATCTGGTAGGCGACGAACGGTTGCGGGTCGGGCATCGGCGGCGTGCCTCCGGGGGGGTGGGGGGATTTTAGAACACCGGGCCGAGAAGGCCTCACCGCCCGAACACCGCCGGGGCGGCCGCCGCCCCGCGGCCCACCTTCGCCTCGTAGTCCTTGTACGCCAGGAACCCGAGCGCGCCGAGCAGCCCGTAGCACACCACCGTGCCCACCACCGACGCCGAGAAGAACTTGAACGCGCTGCCGGCCGACGCCTTCAGCTTCAGCCGGATGCCGTTGAAGTCTACGCTGTAGATCTCGTCCAGGATGAGGTGCGAGGCGAACCCGATCATCACCCCCAGGCCGAGCAGGTAGCGGGTGGACTGCTCGGCGTCGGCCGTGTCGTACGCCAGGTACACGACCAGCCCGCTCACCAGCATGGCCGGGATGCTGTGCCACATGCCGCGGTGCACGGTGATGTACTTGAACAGGTTGGCCGCCCCGTACCGGATGAGCAGGTACGCCCCGACCAGCGCGGCCAGCACCCCCTCGTGCGTCAGCCCGCCGTGCCGCAGCCGGTTGTACAACAGCATCGGCACCACCGCCGCCGCCAGCCCGGACATCTCCCGCACCGGCACCCCGGAGTCCGAATCCAGGTCCGGCAGCATGCCGCCGACGGCGGTGACCACGCCCACCAGGAACCCGGTCTCGACCGGGTGGCCGAGCAGCTTCACCGCGGCGATGCCGGCCGCCACCCCGCACGCGGTCGACACCCCGATGTGCATCCGGAACCCGGCCATGACGGCCTCCTGCTTGCAGAGTTCACCACAGAGTCACAGAGGGCACAGAGAAGCACCGAGCAGAAAACAAATCGGTCGAAAGACACGAGATGGAGCAGAGATCGATCTTCTCGGTTTTCCTCGTGCCTTCCTGTCTTTGAACGGAGTTCGGTCTTCCTCTGCGCCTCTCCGTGGTCTCTGTGACTCTGTGGTGAACTCTTCTGCTTTCGCCTACCAACCTTGTGTACGCCCGTTCCGGAGGCGAATAATACCCCCACACCGCCCACCAGGGGGTTCGCCATGACCAACGACGATCTTGCCGTCCGCCTGCGGACGCACGCCGCCGACCTGGCCCGTAAGGGAGACAACTTGTACCGGGTGCGGGCGTTCCGTCAAGCGGCGTTCACCGTGATGGGCCTGTGCGCCCCGGCCGAGTCGCTGACGCGGGACCAGTGGGCGAAGCTGCCGGGCATCGGCAACAGCCTGGCCGAACAGCTCGAACGGTACCTGAAATGTGGCGAGTGGGCGACCTCGTAGGGCGGCTGTCTGGTAGGGCGGGCCGACGACGGCCGCAGGCCGACCAGCCCCGCCGTCGGAATCACCGGCGGGGCTGCTCCGAATACGGGTGGTTTAGGTGGCTCAGGCTTAGTAATAATCGGATATAGGTATCAATAAAATGGCATTAACTTTACCAGCAAGTCCCACATTAAATCAAACCTATACCTTAGGTTCAAAAACTTG
>CANJKY010000248.1 GCA_947474875.1 Gemmataceae bacterium | reverse complement strand
GTCAGCCGGCCGGGTGCTGCGCGGGTCAGCGAACACCCTCGGCGGCCACCGGTCCGTGGTCCCCGCACCGGGGGAAGATCCGCGGATAGATCGGGATGCGGCCGAACAGTTTCCGCCAGCCCCACCGCTTGATCACCGCCGGGCGGTCGCAGAACGTACACCGCACCACCCGCCCGTCCGCCCCGACCACCGCCGTCGCCCGCCGGTCCGCCTCGTGGTCCGCCACCTCCTCCGGGGTGAGGCCGCGGCGCCACAATTCGTTCTCCATCAAATCCACCGCCGCCGGCTCCATGTCGTCCCGGTACACCGTCACCCGGTCGAGCAGGTCTTCGGTGGTGGCCCGGCGGATGTACTCCGCTACCGGCCTGAGTTCGAGCGGCATCCGGCCTCCTGGGGCGGGTTTGCGGA
The DNA here is from genome assembly GCA_947474875.1 of Gemmataceae bacterium. GTDB lineage: Bacteria > Planctomycetota > Planctomycetia > Gemmatales > Gemmataceae > JALHQU01. The sequence continues at coordinate 5,768 of CANJKY010000248.1, read as the reverse complement.
ACTCCCTGAAACGCCCGTCCGTCCAACGGGCACGCCGGTTCGCGGATTTTCCCCGATCGACATCCGCCCCGGTCGTGTTTTACAATACAGGGTCGGCAACCCGACCAGACACCCCCGCAGACCGTTGCGGGGTTTCCCCACACCCGCCGCCGGAGGGTGACGATGGCCCGCCTGTTCCCCGCCTCGCTGTTGGCCGCCCTGACCGTCGTCCTGATCGCCACCCCGGTGCCGGCCGACGACCCGCCGAAGAAGGCGGACAAGCCGGACGCCCCGAAGGCGGACAAGCCGGAGGCGGACCTGTCCGCCATGACCCCCACCCAGGCGATCAACCACTACATCGCCCAGGGGTGGGAGAAGGCCGGCATCAAGAAGCCGGCGGCGCGGGCGACGGATGCCGAATTCATGCGACGGGTGTTCCTCGACCTGCTCGGGCGGATCGCCACCATCGAGGAGGTGCTGGACTTCGAGCAGGACACGGCGGCGAACAAGCGGCAGCGGCTGGTGAAGCGGCTGCTGAACGGCACCCCGGTGGTGAAGAACGGGGAGCAGGCGCGGGACAAGGACGGCAAGCCGCTGTTCGGCCCGTACACCCCGAAGGTGAACGGCGCCCCGGTGAAGGCGGAGGGGAAAGAGGTCGTCACGTTCGACTACCAGGACGAGTTCGCCGACCACTGGGCGAACCTGTGGACGGTGTGGCTGATGAGCCGCACGACCCACCCGGTGTACCGCGAGCAGATGCACGCCTGGCTGTGGGACAAGTTCTACAACGACCGCCCGCACGACGAGGTGGTGCGGGAACTGCTGACCGCCACCGGCACCGGCAACCGGAACGGGGCGGTGAACTTCATCGTCGCCCACCTGGGCGACATGGTGCCGCAGGCCGACCGCAGCGAACTCGGGTACCACGACGCGGTGCCCATCACCTCCCGGGTGACGCGGCTGTTCCTCGGCCTACAGACGCAGTGTACCCAGTGCCACGACCACCCGTTCAACAAGGAGTGGGTGCAGTCCGACTTCTGGGGGGTGAACGCCTTCTTCCGCCAGACCCGCCGCAGCGCCACCCCCACCCCGCGGAACCCGGCGAACAACGCCGCCATGATGGCCGTGCAGGACAAGATCGAGCTGACCGACGACCCGAAGGTGAACCCGAAGGGGATCATCCAGTACGAGAAGCGGGACGGCACGTCGGCGGCCATCCGCCCGCTGTTCCTGAAGGACTACCAGGTGGCCATCGACGGCGGCAAGTCCACCAAGAAGATGCCCGCCGGCGGGTCCGAGGGGGAGCCGGCCAAGACCCGCCGGCAGGCGCTGGCCGAGTACGTGATCGGGCACGACAACTTCGCCAAGGCGTATGTGAACCGGGTGTGGGGGCACCTGTTCGGCCGCGGGCTGAACAAGGAGCCGGGGGTGGACGACTTCGGCAGCAACAACGAGGTCATCCACCCCGAACTGCTCGACCGGCTGGCCGAGGACTTCAAGAAGTACGGGTACGACACCAAGCGGCTGGTCGAATCGATCTGCACCAGCGAGGCGTACAACCTGAGCCACGTGGCGAACAAGGAGTACGCCGACCCGAAGTTCGACGCCTTCTTCGCCCGCATGCCGCTCAAGGCCATGTCCCCGGAGGTGCTGTTCGACTCGCTCAGCCTGGCCACCAAGGCCGAAGCGGCCGTCGGCGACAAGAAGGCGCGGCAGGCCAAGCGGGACCGATGGATGAGCCGGCTGGTCGCCAACTTCGGGGACGACGAGGGGAACGAGCTGACGTTCAACGGCACGGTGGTGCAGGCCCTGCTGATGATGAACGGCACCGAGCTGAACGAGGAGGTGGTGCGGAAGGGCGGGGTGGTCGAGCAGGTGATGCGGAAGCACGGCAAGGGCGGGGTGGTGAACACCGCCGCCGCGCTGGACGACCTGTTCCTGATTGCTCTGAACCGGCACGCCACCACCGCCGAGATCGCCGCCCTGAAGGACGTGCAGAACGGCACCATCGCCGCCGCCCGCGACACCGCCAAGCCGGACGACAAGAAGGACGACAAGGCGAAGCCGGGCGACAAGAAGCCGGACCCGAAGAAGCCGGCCGGCACCATCGTGTTCGGCACCGGCCCGAACGACCAGCGGTTCTACCAGGACGTGTTCTGGGCGCTGCTGAACACCACCGAGTTCATGCTCAACCACTGAGCCGGGACCGCGACCCACCGAACGCCCGCCCGTAACCGGGGCGGGCGTTTTCGTTCCCCGCCCCACCCACACTTCTGGGGGCATTCCGCCGTCGCCCACGCCCCGGTCTCGGGTATCATCGCCCGGGTGCCGGCCCGCGCCGGTCCGCCTGTCCTTGTGGAGGTCCGTCATGCGACTCGTCACCGCGCTCCTCGTGTCACTCGGCGTCGCCGTTCCGCTCGCCACCTCCGGCGCGGCCGACCCGCCCGCCAAGCCGGCCGAGGGGAAGCTGCGGGTCATCGTGTTCGGCGCGCACCCGGACGACGCCGAACTGAAGGCCGGCGGGACGGCGGCCAAGTGGGCGAAGCTCGGGCACGCGGTGAAGATGGTGTCCGTCACGAACGGCGACATCGGGCACTGGCGTGAGGCCGGCGGGCCGCTCGCCCGGCGGCGGGCGGCTGAGGTGACGGCGGCGGACAAGATCCTGGGCGTCACCCCGCAGGTGCTGGACATCCACGACGGCGAGTTGGAGCCGACGCTGGCGAACCGCAAGACGGTCACCCGCCTGATCCGCGAATGGAAGGCGGACGTGGTGATCGCCCACCGCCCGTGGGACTATCACCCGGACCACCGGTACGTCGGGGTGCTGGTGCAGGACGCGGCGTACATGGTGGCCGTTCCGCACTTCTGTCCGGACACCCCGCCGCTCGAGTCCAACCCGCTGTTCCTGTACGCCAGCGACAACTTCCAGAAGCCGTACCGGTTCAAGCCGGACATCGTGGTCGCCCTGGACGACGTGATCGAGACGAAGTTCGACGCCCTGCACGAGTTGGAGTCGCAGGTGTACGAGGGCGGGGCGCTGGGGAGCGAGCGGCAGTTGAAGTTGGCCCCGCCGGCGTCCGACCCGAAAGCGCGGAAGGCGTGGTTCCGCAAGGAGCACTACTGGGCGAAGCGGGACGCGGAGGTGGCGAACCAGTACCGGGATGCCCTCGCGCGGTGGTACGGGCCGGAGCGGGGGAAGGCGGTGAAGCACGCCGAGGCGTTCGAGGTGTGCGAGTACGGCCGCCGGGTGTCCGAGGCGGACATCAAGAAACTGTTCCCGTTCTTCGATTGACCCCCGCCGCTCACCGCCCCCGTGTCCGGCGTTCTCTTGTGCGGAAGAAGCGGAGCAGGGCGTCGAAGTGGTCGCCGCCGGTGCCCACCTCGATCAGGTCGGCCTGGGACGACCGGGCCAGCTTGGTGAACGCCGCCCGCCGCTCGGCCGCCCGCGCCGCGAACGCGGTGCGGAACTTGCGGCTGTTCGTGTCGATCAGCACCTGCCGGCCGGTCTCGGCGTCCTCCAGTTGCACCAGCCCGACCGGCGGCAGGACGGCCTCCCGCGGGTCGCTGGTCCGCACCGCGATCAGGTCGTGCTTGCGGGCGGCCCGGCGGAAGCTGTCGGTGTACCCGTCGCCCAGGAAGTCGGAGATGAGGAACACGATCGCCCGCCGCTTCTGCGCCTTGTTCAGGTGGTCGAGGGCGGCGGCCAGGCTGGTGCCGGTGTGCTCCGGCTCGAAGAACAGGATGTCGCGGAGCAGCCGCAGCACGTGCCGGGTGCCCTTGTTCGGCGGCACGTACCGCTCCACCCGGTCGGTGAACCCCATCAGCCCGACGCGGTCGTTGTTGCTGACCGCGCAGAACGCCACCAGCGCGGCGATCTCGGCGGCCACCGCCCGCTTCGGCTGCGCCTGGGTGCCGAACCGCTGGCTGGCGGACAGGTCGGTGGCGAGGATGAGCGTCAGCTCCCGCTCCTCGACGTACCGCTTGATGAACGCCGTGCCGGTGCGGGCGGTGACGTTCCAGTCGATCTGCCGCACGTCGTCGCCCGGCTGGTACTCCCGCACCTCTTCGAAGCTCAGGCCGGACCCCTTGAACGCCGAGTGGTATTCGCCGCCGAGCAACGTCTGCACCGCCCGCCGCGCCCGCAACTGCAGCCGGCGGATCTGCCGCATCACATCGACGGGGAGCATGTGACACCTCCGGTGCGGGACCGGCTCTATCATACCGGAAGCCATCGCCCCACCGCCGAGATGAACCGATGCGTTACGCCGTTCTCGCCGCCCTGTTGCTCGCCGCCTCGCTCCCGGCCGCCGACCCGCCGGCGGTGAGCCGCGAGTTCCGCGGGGTGTGGGTGGCGACGGTGTCGAACATCGACTGGCCGAGCAAGCCGGGGCTGCCGGCGGACGAGCAGAAGAAGGAGTTGCGAGCCATCCTGGATCGGTGCGTGGCGCTGAACCTGAACGCGGTGGTGTTCCAGGTGCGGCCGATGTGCGACGCCCTGTACAAGTCCGACCTGGAGCCGTGGAGCGGGTTCCTGACCGGCACGCCGGGCAAGGATCCCGGGTACGACCCGCTGGCGTTCGCAGTGGCCGAGAGCCACAAGCGGGGGCTGGAACTGCACTGCTGGTTCAACCCGTACCGGGCGTGGCACCCGAGCGGGAAGGGCGAGGTGCCGGAAAGCCACCTCGTCAAGAAGCGACCCGACCTGGCGAAGAAGTACGGCAAGCACCACTGGCTGAACCCCACCCACCCGGAGGTGCAGAAGCACTCGCTGGCCGTCATCGTCGATGTGGTGAAGCGGTACGACATCGATGGCGTCCACCTGGACGACTACTTCTACCCGTACGCCGAGGTGGACGACGACAAGAAGGAGATCCCGTTCCCGGACGACGACACCTGGGCGGCGTACCAGAAGGCGGGCGGCAAGCTGACCCGCGACGACTGGCGGCGGGACGCGGTGAACTCGTTCGTGAAGCAGATGTACGAGCAGGTCCACGCCGCCAAGAAGTGGGTGAAGGTGGGCATCAGCCCGTTCGGCATCTGGCGGCCGGGGCACCCGACGGGCATCCAGGGGTTCGACCAGTACGCCAAGCTGTACGCCGACGCCAGGCTGTGGCTGAACGAGGGGTGGGTCGACTACTGGACGCCGCAACTGTACTGGCCGATCCGGCAGGAGCCGCAGAGCTACCCGAAACTGCTGGCGTGGTGGGCGGAGGAGAACACGAAGAAGCGGCACCTGTGGCCGGGGAACATCCCCAGCCGGCTGGGCGGCACCACCAAGAACTGGACGGACACCGAGATCACAGACCAGATCGCGGCCACGCGGAAGCAGGCCGGGGCCGGCGGGAACGTCCACTTCAGCATGAAGGCGCTAATGAAGCCGGGCGGGCTGGGGGCGAAGAACCTGGCCGCGGTGTACGCCGAGCCGGCGGTGGTGCCGGCCAGCCCGTGGCTGGGCGACGACAAACCTAAGACCCCGGCGGTGGTGCCAGTCGGCGACGAGCGGGCGGTGTTCCTGCTCACCAGCAAGGGGGCGACGCGGTTCGTCGTGCGGTACCCCAACAAGGACGGGTGGGTGACGAAGGTGGTGCCGGTGGGCGACTTCGCCTACGGCTCCCTCGACCTCGGGTTCGGGTTCCCCGAGCGGCTGATCGTCACCGCCTACGACCGCCTCGGCAACGAGAGCGAGCCTGCGGAATGGAAGCGGTAGGAAATTTCATACGCGGCACTGGTCCGGTATCTCGCTGATCTGGCGAAGTATTGAACATGACTTCGGTGGCTGGTAGGCTTAC
>CANJKY010000247.1 GCA_947474875.1 Gemmataceae bacterium | reverse complement strand
TTTGGCGCGGGGCGGGTTTGACCCGGGCCGTCGGTGTGGGCGGGGGGGACAACCCGGCCGCTCGCGGTGTGAGGCCCGGAGAACTGTTGCATGTGCGGCATCGCGGGGATGATCGACCTGAGCGGGGCGCGGCGGCAGGCGCCGGCGGGGGCGGTCGCACGCATGGCCCAGGCCATCTACCACCGTGGCCCCGATGAAGACGGGTTCCTCGACCGCCCCGGCCTGCACCTGGTCAACCGCCGCCTGTCCATCGTCGGCCTGGCCGACGGCCGCCAGCCGATCAGCAACGAAGACGGCACCGTCCACGTCGTGTTCAACGGCGAACTGTTCGACTACCCGGAGAAGCGGAAGGAACTGGAAGCCCGGGGGCACGTCTTCCGCACCCACACCGACACCGAACTCATCCCGCACCTGTACGAGGAGTACGGCCCGCACGGCTTGTGGGAGCACCTGCGGGGGCAGTTCGCCGTCTGCGTGTGGGACAGCCGCACCAACGAGTTCGTCCTCGGTCGTGACCGCCCCGGCATCTGCCCGCTGTTCTACACCACGCAACGCATCGACGGGTCCGACTGGCTGCTGTTCGCGTCCGAGATGAAGGGGCTGTTCGCCTCCGGGTTCGTGCCGGCGGAAGCCGACCCGGCCGGGCTGAACCACATCTTCACCTTCTTCGGCATGCCCGGCCCGGCCACCGTGTTCCGCGGGGTGTCGCAACTGCTGCCCGGCCGGTACCTGCACCTCCGCCCCGGCATCGACTCCGAGCCGAAGCAGCGGACGTACTGGCGGGTGGAGTACCCGGACGCCGGCCAGGAGGACTACGGCCGTGACGAGCAGGCGGTGATCGACGGGTACGAGAAGGTGCTGTACGCGGCGGTGGAGCGGCGGCTGCGGGCGGACGTGCCGGTGGTGGCGTACCTGAGCGGCGGGGTGGACTCCAGCCTGATCGTGGCGATGGCGTGCAAGGCCCTCGGCCGGCCGATCCCGACGTTCACCGTGAGCGTGCAGAAGGAGGGGATGAACGAGGAGCCGGAAGCCCTGCAGACGGCCAAACACCTGGGCTGCACCCCGCAGGTGATCCCGTGCGGGGACCGCGAACTGCGGGCCGACTACCCGGAACTCATCCGCACCGCCGAGTACCCGGTGGTGGACACCTCCTGCCTGGCGCTCATGCACCTGGCCCGGTCGGTGCAGCAGGCCGGGTACAAGGTGGCGCTCACCGGCGAGGGGGCGGACGAGTGGCTGGGCGGGTACCCGTGGTTCAAGGTCCACAAGCTGACCAAGTTCCTGGACGCCATTCCGGGATTGCCGCTCGGGTACCGGGTGCGGCGGCTGGCCCTGCGGCTGACCGGCCAGCCGCTGTACCCGAAGCAGGCGGTGGTGGACCTGCAGAAGCAGCTCGGCGGGTACAACGGGTGGATGGACGTGTACGGGATGATGAGCCTGAACAAGTTGAGGTTCTTCGCCCCCCACCTGCGGGAGTATGCTCTGGCCCGGTCCGCCTACGACGACCTGGACCTGGACCCGGCCATGCTGCGGTGGCACCCGTTCCACCGGCAGATGTACCTGGGCACCCGCATCAACCTGCCCGGCCACCAGCTGGCCGGCAAGGGCGACCGGGTGACCATGCACTCGTCCGTCGAGGGGCGGTACGCGTTCCTGGACGAGGAGGTGCTGGCGTACACGGCCAAACTGCACCCGCGGTGGAAGCTGCGGGGGCTGTTCAAGGACAAGTTCGTCGAGCGGAAGGTGGCCGAGCGATGGCTGCCGAAGGAGGTGGCGTGGCGGCGGAAGCTGATGTTCCGCGCGCCGATGGACTCGTGGCTCGGGTCGGCCGACGACAACCGCTGGATCGCCCAGGTGCTGTCCCCGGAGTCGCTGCGGAAGACCGGGTACTTCGACCCGGCGGCGGTGGCCGCCGAGAAGGACAAGCTGACCGGCATGGGCCGGCGGGCGGCCGCCCGCACCGGGCTGGAGATGGGCCTGACGGCGGTGATCGCCACCCAGGTGTGGCACCACCTGTACCTGGGCGGCGGGCTGTGCGACCTGCCGGTGAGTGGCCCGGCGATCGCCCGGGCGGCGTGAGCCTTGTGTAGGGTGGGCCACAGGCCCACCATGCGAACCGGTGGGCCGCCGGCCCACCATACGAGGACGGATGAGCTACGCCCTGCAAACCCTGTGGCACGAGAAGGCCCGCTACGCGGCGGGCGTGGGGGCGGTCGCGTTCAGCGCCGTGCTCATCGTGCTCCAGGTGGGGCTGCTGCTCGGCCTGTTCACCCTCACCAGCATCCCGGTGGACCACACGTCCGCCGACATCTGGGTGGGGGCGCAGGACGTGCGGAGCGTGGACCTGGGGCAGGGCATCGCCACCAACCTGCACCTGGCCCGGCTGAGCGAGAAGCCGGGGCTGGTCGGCCAGCCGGAGGTGTTCCTGGCCAACTTCGCCAACATGATCCGCCCGGACGGCGGGATGGAGCGGGTGTTCGTGCTGGGCAGCAGCCTGGACCCCGGGGCGGCCGGCGCCCTGGACGTGCTCACCGCCGACCACCGGGCCGCCCTCACCATGCCGAACGGGGTGGTGGTGGACGAGTCGGACCTGAAACGGATGAACCTGAAGGGCATCGGCGACACGGCCAAAATCAACGGGGTGGAGGTGACGGTGGTGGGCACCGTCCGCGGGCTGCGGAGCCTGGCCGCCCCGTGGGTGCTGTGCTCCGTCACCACCGCCCGCAAGGTGCTGGCCAACTTCGTCCACGACGACCAGACCAGCTACCTGCTCGCCCGCGCCGACAGCCCGCCGCGGGCGGCGCAGATCGTGAAGGAGTTGCGGGCCGAGTACCCGGACATGTCGGTGTACACGGCCGACGACTTCAGCTTCAACTGCCGCTGGTACTGGCTCACCCGCACCAAGGCCGGCATCGCCATCGGGTACGCCGCCCTGCTCGGCCTGCTGGTCGGGGCGGTGATCACCGCCCAGACGCTGTTCTCGGCGACGATGGCGTCGGCCAAGGAGTTCGCCACCCTGCTCGCCCTCGGTGTGCCCCGCGCCCGCATCTACGGGCTGGTGATGGCCCAGAGCTGGTGGGTCGGGGTGTTCGGGGTGCTGGTGTCCGTCCCGGTGGTGTGGGGGCTGGCCGAACTCGCCCGGCTGGGCGGGGCGCCAGTGATGCTACGGTGGGAGGTGGTGGTCGGGGCGGCGGTGGTGACCATCTCCACCGCCCTGGTGAGCGGGCTGTTCGCCCTGCGGAGCGTGCGGCGGATCGAGCCGATGAGCTTGCTGCGGTGATCCGGTCTTCGCCGCGACCTGTGGGAGCGGGGTCCGCTCCCACAGGTCGCGGCGAAGACGAAACTTCTGAGGGCCGCGTTTGTCCCCGTACCCCGCCCCCCCCGTGCTGCGGGCCACCGGCCTGAGCGTGTCGTTCGGCGACGGCGCGGCCCGGCGGGCCGTCCTGCGGGACGTGTCGCTCGACCTGTTCCCCGGCCAACTGGCCCTGCTCATGGGGCCGAGCGGGAGCGGCAAGTCCACCCTGCTGGCGGTGCTCAGCGGACTGCTCGCCCCGGACGCCGGCAAGGTGGTGGTGGACGACGACGGCACCCCGGTGGACGTGTGGGGGCTGAGCGACGCCGGGCGGGAGAAGTTCCGCCTGCGGCACACCGGGTTCGTGTTCCAGGGGTACAACCTGTTCCCGGCGCTGAGCGCGGTGCAGCAACTGGAGATCATCCTGAAGTGGGGGCACCGGCTGGGCAACGGGGAGGCGCGGGAACGGGCGGACGACATGCTCAACCGCCTCGGGCTGGCAGCCCAGAAGTACAAGAAGCCGGCCCAGCTGAGCGGCGGGGAGAAGCAGCGGGTGGCCATCGGCCGGGCGCTGGTGAAGGACCCGACGTTCATCTTCGCCGACGAGCCGACGTCGGCCCTCGACTGGGAGAACGGGCAGAAGGTGATCGACCTGCTGCGGGCGGCCGCCCACGCCCGCCGGTCGAGCATCTTCGTGGTGAGCCACGACGAGCGGATGCGGCCGTACGCGGACGTCATCTACCACCTGGACGACGGGGTGCTGACGGTGGAACGCAACCCGGTGCCGCTGCTCCCCGCCGGCCCGACGGAGGTGTCCCGATGAACCGCTGGAAGACCCTCCCCTGGGTGCTCGGGCTGGCCCTGATCGCGTTCAGCCTGGTGGCCGCCCGGCTGCTGAACGCCGACACCCCGGTGAACCACGGGGCCGGCGGCGGGCCGCCGCGGGTGGCCGCCCCCGGCGGCCCGATCGGGCTGACCGTCCTCGGCATCGTCGATTCGTCCCCCGGGGTGGTGAAGCTGGACGCCCCGGCGGTGATGGGCATGCCCGCGCTCACCGTCAGCAAGGTGCTGGTGAACGAAGGGGACACGGTCGAGGTCGGGCAGGTGCTGGTCGAGTTCGACTCCGGCGGGCTGAAACACCAGCTCACCCAGGCGCAGAAGAAGCTGATCGCCGCCCAGTGGGCGGTGGCGTCGGCGAACGCGGCCAAGGACGACTTCCCGAACAAGCTGGAGGCGCAGAACCGGTCGGTGACCGCCGCCGAAGATTTACTGAAGCACGCCGAGGGTGTGCTCGCTCGGTACAAGGAGGATTTCGAACGGGTACTCCAGGCGACGAAGCCGTTCAGCGACAAGCCGCTCACCGAAGAAGATAAAGAGCGGCGGCGGGGGACCGACGAGAGGCTGAACCAGCTCACGGCCACCGTCATCGAGCTGAAAGCCAGGCTGGACGGCGAGCGGATCAAGCTGCGGCAACTGAAGGCGCTGCCGATCGAAGCGCCGGTGCAACAGGCGAGCGCGGAGGTGGATGTGGTCCAGGCGACCATCAAGCAGGCGGAGGCGCAGTTGGAGGCGTTCAAGCTGAAGGCGCTGGTGGCCGGTACGGTCGAGCAGGTGCTGGCCGAGGCGGGCAAGACGTACGGGCCGACCTCGCGGGAGCCGCTGCTGTGGGTGGTGCCGCCCGGCAAGCGGGTGGTGCGGGCGGAGGTGGAGGCGGAGTTCGCCCAGAAGATCGAGGCGTACCGCGGTAAGGCGGTGACGGTGTGCGACCCGCACAACCCGGCCGTCACCTACCCCGGCGTGCTGACCCGCATCGGCACCGCGTTCCTGCCCAAGCGGTTCGGCGCCGACGCGCTGGCGGCCAACCCGACCCGGGTGCTGGAGTGTACTGTCGAAGTCACCGACCCGGCCCCGCCGGGCAAGCCGCCCCTCCGCCCCGGCCAGCAGGTGCGGGTGGTGTTCGGGCAGTGAAGTGTGCCGCCCGACTCTCCTCCCTCGTTACCCCGGCGCCCTTGCCGCGTCCGTTCGCCATGCCTATCCGTTGATGTGCGAAAGCCGATTCGGTCCGCTGCACCCCGAGACGGCACCATGATCCTGGTCGAAAGCCTCGTCAAGTATTACGGCGAATACCCCGCTGTCCGCGGGGTGTCGTTCGAAGTGCCGAAGGGCCGGGTGGTCGGGTTCCTCGGCCCGAACGGCGCCGGCAAGTCCACCACCATGCGGATCCTGGCCGGGTTCCTCACCGCCAGCGGCGGGCGGGCGAGCATCGCCGGCAAGGACGTGTTCACCGACCCCATCGCCGCCCGGCGGAACATCGGGTACATGCCCGAGAGCTGCCCGCTGTACCCCGAGCTGCGGGTGGCCGAGTACCTGAAGTTCCGGGCCGGGCTGAAGGGGCTGGGCTGGTCCGCCCGCCGCAAACGCATCGACTACGTCCTCGAACGGTGCTGGCTGAAGGACGTGCGGACGCAGCTCATCGGCACCCTCAGCAAGGGCTACCGCCAGCGGGTCGGGCTGGCCGACGCGCTGCTCGCCGACCCGCCGGTGCTGATCCTCGACGAACCCACCGCCGGCCTGGACCCGACGCAGATCCGCGAGACCCGCAAGCTGATCCGCGAGCTCGGCCGCCAGCACACCATGCTGCTGTCCACGCACATCCTCACCGAGGTGGAGATGACGTGCGACTCGGCGGTCATCATCTACCAGGGGGAGGTGGTGGAGGACGGCACCCTGGACGCCATCCGGCACAAGCACAAGACGAACACCCTGGAAGAGGTGTTCGTCAAACTGCCGCGGCAAGAGGGGATTTGACGCTCTTCCGCCCCGGAGGGGCCGTCGGGCGTATCCCAGGGCGGAAGCCCTGGGTCGAGGAAACCCAGGGCTTCCG
>CANJKY010000246.1 GCA_947474875.1 Gemmataceae bacterium | reverse complement strand
GGTATCCGGACGGCCGAACTGGGGCAATCGGAAAGTGCGTGTTCGCCCGTCACTTCTCCAGGTGCGCCTCGACCATCCACAGCCACTTGTCCACCCCGCGGGACACGCCGGTGAACAGGTCGGCGGTGTCGCGGTCCTTCAACTCGTCCGCCTGGTCGATGGCCGCCCGCACGTTCTTGCCGAACGCGGCCAGGGCGGTGCTCACGGCGGCCACGTGGTCCTTGCCGGTGGAGGCGGTGAGTGGGTACTCGGGCAGGCTGGTCGCCTTGGCCACCGCGCGGGCGGTGCCGGCCGTCTGCCCGCCGAGCTGGATGGCCCGCTCGGCGATGTCGTCCACGTACTCCTGCACGTCCTCGTGGATGTCGTCGAACATCTTGTGCAGTGAGTAGAAGTGCGGCCCCTTCACCGTCCAGTGCGCCTGTTTGATCTGGGTGGCCAGGTCGATGGCGTCGGCCAGACGGGCGTGCAACAGGTCCTGGATCGGGTTGCGGGTCTTCTCGGGCAGGTCGTTCTTGGTCGGGTGTTGGCTCACGGGGATACTCCTGTTGAATGGCGGATGGGGGAACGGGTTCGTACCGTGTGTGTCCACGGGAGCAACTGCCATGCCGCACTACGACGTCGTCATCATAGGGGCCGGGCACAACGGCCTGGTCACTGCTGCCTATCTCGCCAAGGCGGGCAAGAAGGTGCTCGTCCTCGAACGCCGCGAGGTGATCGGCGGGTGCTGCGTCACGGAGGAGGTGTGGCCGGGGTTCAAGGTCAGCACGGCGTCGTATGTGAACAGCCTGCTGCGGCCGGAGATCATCCGGGACCTGGAGCTGAAGAAGCACGGGTTCGAGATGATCCCCCGCAGCCCGAGCAGCTTCACCCCGCTGCCCGACGGCCGGTCGCTACTCATGGGGCCGGACAAGGAGCAGACGTTCAAGGAGATCGCCAAGTTCAGCCTCCGCGACGCCGAGAACTACCCGAAGTACGAGGCGATGCTGACGCAGGTGGCGGATTTCCTCGAACCGCTGCTGACGCAGGTGCCACCCGACCCGTGGGGTGGCCTCGGCGACCTGTGGAAGCTCGGCCAACTCGGGCTGAAGTTCCGCAAGCTCGGCCGGGCGGTCGGCACCGAGGCGATCGAAATCCTCACCGGCGCGGCCACGCCGATCCTGGATCGCTGGTTCGAGTCGGACGTACTGAAGGCGACGATCGCCACCGATGCCGTCATCGGCGCGTTCGCCCCGCCGAGCCACCCCGGCACGGCCTACGTGCTGTTCCACCATGTGATGGGCGAGTGCAACGGCGTGCGGGGGGTGTGGGGGTACGTGCGGGGCGGGATGGGGATGATCTCGCACAGTATTGCCGCCGCCGCGAAGAGTTACGGGGCCGAGGTTCGGACCGACTCGCCGGTCGAACGCATTCTGGTGACGGACGGTCGCGTCACCGGTGTGGCGCTGGCGGACGGCAAGGAGTTCACCGCCAACATGGTGGCGAGCTGTGCCGACGCGAACGTCACCTTCCTGAAACTGCTCAACCCCCGCGACCTGCCGGACGAGTTCAAGGCGGCGGTCAAGCGGATCGACTACTCGTCGGCGACGGTGAAGATCAACGTGGCCCTCAGCGAACCACCGCGGTTCAAGTGCCTGCCGGGGAGCGGCATCGGCCCGCAGCACCACGGCACCATGCACATCTGCCCGAGCATGGAGTACATCGAGCGGGCCTACGACGACGCTAAGTACGGCAAGCCGGCCGCGAACCCGATGCTCGAATGCACGATGGCGACGGCCCTGGACTCGTCCCTCGCCCCGCCGGGGCAGCACATCCTGAGCATGTTCGTGCAGTACGCCCCGTACCACCTGAAAGGGACGACGTGGGACGCGGAGAAGGACAAGTTCGCCGACCGCTGCTTCGACATCCTGAACGAGTACGCCCCGAACTTTAAAGCCAGCGTGCTGCACCGCCAAGTCATCCCGCCGCCGGACATGGAGCGGCTGTGGGGCATTACCGGCGGGAACATCATGCAGGGGAGCATGAGCCTGAGCAGCATGTTCAGCCTGCGGCCGGGGGCCGGATACGCCAACTACCGCACCCCCATCCGCGGGCTGTACCTGTGCGGGGCGGCGGCTCACCCCGGCGGCGGGGTGATGGGCGCCGCCGGCCTGAACGCGGCCAAGGTGATGCTGAAGGGGTAGCTTGAGGCCCGGTCTGCGGCAGGGTAAGATACATCCAACTAAGAGGGAGAACGATGGCCGCCGTAGCACCCGAACGCCTGACCGTGGACGCCACCGCCCGCGTGCAACTGCCGGACCGATTCGCCAACAGTACTGTCACGGTGGAAACGGTCGGGGAAGATGAAGTGGTCATCCGACGTGCGGAGGCAGGGGATGACGTGCCCCCGCTGCAACCGCTATCCAACACCGACCGGGACTTCCTGTTGCACCTGCTGGACAACCCGCCGGAACCGAACGACGTGCTGAAGCGGGCTTTCGCCCGATACAAGGAGCGGTATGGGTGAGTTCCATATCGCCGTGCTGGGAGACGGGCACGATCGCAGCGGGTTCACCTGTGGCGTGCCATCGCTCGACAACTTCCTCCGCACCCAGGCCGGCCAGCACGCCCGGAAGCGGGTCAGCCGCACCTATGTCGTCACCCGGAAGGGCGAGGCGACCGTACTCGGCTACTACACCCTCGCCGCCGATTCGATCCCGTTCGACGAGTTCCCGCCGGAGTTGAGCAAGAAACTCCCGTTTCACGACGTGCCGGCCGTTCTGCTGGCGAGGCTCGCGGTGGACGTGTCCGCCCGCGGGAAAGGTCTCGGCGGTGACCTGGTCACGGATGCGTTCCGGCGGGTACTGTTGCTCGGTGACGCCGTCGGCGTTCACGCCGTTCACGTTCATGCCCTTGACGACTCGGCCGCCGCGTTTTATCGGCATCACCAGTTCCAACCCCTGCCTGACCAGCCACAGCACCTGATCATCCCTGTTCAGACCATCCTGCGGCTCATCCCGCCACTCGATCCAGCGCCGTCAGGCTGACGCCCCGGCCACCCCGCGGTGAATTCCTCATGAACCTGTCCGTCTTCGACCTGTTCAAGATCGGCATCGGGCCGAGCAGTTCGCACACCGTCGGCCCGATGTGGGCGGCGGTGCGGTTCGTCGATTCCCTGCGGGCGAAGGGCCTGTTCGAGAAAGCCGGCCGGGTGAAGACCGACCTGTACGGCTCGCTCGCGCTCACCGGCCACGGGCACGCCACGGACAAAGCCATCCTGCTCGGCCTCTCGGGAGAGAAGCCGGACGAGATCGACCCGGACACGGTGGACGTGATCGTCGACCGCATCCGCGGCAAGAACCGGCTGCGGTTGGGCGGCACCCGCGAAATCCCGTTCACCGAATCCGCTGACCTGCTGTTCCACATGAAAGAAAGCCTGCCGTTCCACCCGAACGGCATCCGGTTTACCGCGTCCGACGAGGCCGGGGCGGAGGTGCTGAAGGAGCAGTGGTACTCCGTCGGCGGCGGGTTCGTGGTGAAGGACGGCGAGCAGGCGGGCGGGACGACGACGGCCACGGTCGTTCACGAGTTCTGTAGCGGGCAGGATTTGCTCGACATCGGCCACCGCACCGGCAAGTCCATCGCCGACATCCTGCTCGACAACGAGGTCGCCCGCCGCCCGCTCGCCGAGGTTCACGCCGGGGTGGACCGCATCTGGGCGGTGATGAACGACTGCATCGACCGCGGCTGCCGCACCGAGGGCACCCTGCCCGGCGGGCTGGACGTGCAACGCCGCGCGCCGCGAATGCTCCGCGACTTGCAGAAGGTCGGGCCGTTCGACCCGATGTCGATGATGGACTGGGTGAGCTTGTTCGCGCTGGCAGTGAACGAGGAGAACGCGGCCGGCGGGCGGGTGGTGACCGCCCCGACCAACGGCGCGGCCGGGGTGATCCCGGCGGTGCTGGCGTACTACGTGCGGTTCGTGCCGGGGGCGAACCCACAAGGGATTCGCACGTTCCTGCTCACCGCCGCCGCCATCGGCATGCTGTACAAGCGGAACGCCAGCCTGAGTGCGGCCGAGATGGGCTGTCAGGGGGAAGTGGGGGTGGCGTGCAGCATGGCGGCGGGCGGGCTGGCGGCGGTGATGGGCGGGACGAACGAGCAGATCGAGAACGCCGCCGAGATCGGCATGGAGCACAACCTGGGGCTGACGTGCGACCCGATCAAGGGGCTGGTGCAGGTGCCGTGCATCGAGCGGAACACGATGGGGGCGGTGAAGGCGATCAACGCCGCCCGGCTGGCGGTGCTGCACGGCGACGGCACCCACCGCGTCAGCCTGGACAAGGTGATCGAGACGATGCGTCAAACCGGCGTGGACATGCAGGCGAAGTACAAGGAGACGTCCCTCGGCGGCCTGGCGGTGAACGTGGTGGAGTGTTAATCCGGCTTATGGGGTATCATGCATGGGCCGGAAGCGGGACCTGAAGCAGGTGGATGCCGTTTGCCGCGAGTTCGACTTGGACGCCGAGACGGAACTGGAGTTCCGCGACTTCCTGCATGAGTGCAAGGAGTCCGGCGACCGCGGCACGGCGAACGCGCGGGGCGACTTCACGATGGATGAGCTGCGGACGAAGGCCCGCGAGTTCCTGGGAGAGTGAGTATGGCCGGCACGGTCGATCTGCGGGAGGTGCGGGAGTCAGCCGCTGGCGACCTCGACGGGTTGGCGGGGTTCGCCCAGCAGCTCGTCGGCCAGCCGTTCCTGTTCGCTCGCCCGAGTTACGGCGACGAACTCACCCTACACTTCGGCCAACTCCGTGAACCGACCTCGGCGAAGGTGAAGCGGCCCCGCGGGTCGTTCGTCCTCACCCTTCGCGGGTCGGTGTGGCAGATCGACCCCGGTGCCGGATCGAACCTGGTTCTGAGCGACACCCTGACCGGCACACCCCTCGACCTGTCCGCCCTGGAAAGCCATCCCCCCGTCACCGCCGGCTCGCTCACGGTCGCCGTCCGCCCGTTCGCCGATCCGGAGTCCGGCGGGTTCGGCCTGTACCTGGCGTTCAGCGACCAGTCGCGGGTTGTCATCCGCCCGGACGTGTCCGACCTGATCACGGAGGCCGACCCGGACCTACCCCGGCTCGCCGACTGGGAGTTGTTCACTCCGCACGACCGCGTGTTGCGGGTCGGCCCCGGCGCGAACTGGTCGTACACCCCGTTGAAGTGACCGATCGCACTCCACCCCCGGAGCGTACCCATGCCCCGTCTCTCGGCCGTTGTCGTGGTCGCACTGTTCGCCGCCTCCGCCGCTGTCGCCCAGCAGCCGACCGTCACCGCCGAGGCGACGGAGCTGGTGCGGGTGAAACCGGACTCAGCCCGCGTGTACCTGACGGTGGAAACGCGGAACGCGAACGCGGACAACTCGGCCGACGACCACGCCGACGCGGTGAAGCGGGCGGTGGACGACCTGAAGGGGCTGCGGCTGAAAGGCGTCACCGTCACCCCGCAGCAGTCGATGGCCGCCCGGGTGGACGGAGCTGGCCCGCGGTCAGCGGTCTATGTGAACGCCAGCACGTTGCGCGTCATCATCGCCGACGTCAGTCCGGAGCAGTTGGCCGAGACGGTGACGAAGGTGCAGCAGGAGGCCGGGAAGCTCGGGCTGGGGAGCACCCCGCAGGTGGCGTTCGAGAAGAAGGACGGGTGGGACGAGGCCCTCGCCCCGGCCATCGGCAAGGCGACCAAGCGGGCGGTGCAGAAGGCCGAACTGCTGGCGACGAGCGCCGGGCTGAAACCGGGAACCGTCCTGGCGGTGTCGGACGGCAGCGAAGCCCCGACCGCGACGGACGACGCGGTGGCCTACACAGACGGCGAACTGGTCCGCAAGGTGCGGGTGAAGGTGGTGATCGCCGCGACCCTGCCGAAGTAAATCCCCACGCCGTAACCCGTTCGCCGGTCTATACTTCCCGTACCCGCCGCGGACGCCGGGTTTTCCGCGGCGGGCGGGAACTTTTCGCCCGGCCGGCTCGTCTCATTCTAAGACCGACGTGAACCAGGACGACCACCGTCTGATCGCCGAGGTACTCGCCGGGCGATCGGCGGCGTTCGAGGAGCTGGTGCGGCGGTACCAGGACCGGCTGTTCAACGTCGCCTACCGGGTGGTGGACAACCCGGACGACGCGGCGGACGTGGTGCAGGACGTGTTCGTCAGCGCGTACCAGTCGCTGGCCGGGTTCAAGGG
>CANJKY010000245.1 GCA_947474875.1 Gemmataceae bacterium | reverse complement strand
CGAAGCACGCCGACCCAACACCTCTCCCCTGCGAAGCGGGGGAGAGGTCGGCACCGGGAGCGAAGCGACGGTGACGGGTGAGGGGGTCTCAAGTCTTGTCGAATTACTGCCCATCGCCCTGCTTCGTGCCTTCACCGCTGTACTTCACCTGCCACTTCGGGTCGGACGGTGGAACTTCCTCCGACTCGGCCATGCCGCTCTTTACGGCTTCTTCGTCCATCGCCTTCGTCAGCGGGGACAGGGCCTTGCGGGTCAGTTCCCGCAGTTGCTCCAGCGATGGGGCGAGGCCGGTGAACAGTTCGAACTGCCGGGCCGCCTGGCGGACGAACATCTCCAGCCCGCTCACGATCCCGCACCCGCGGCTCTTGGCGTCCCGTAGGAGCAGCGTCTGCTCCGGGTTGTAGACGGTGTCGAACACGATCAGGTCCGGTCGCAGGAAGCTGACGTGCAGCGGGGATTCGTCCACGTTCGGGTGCATGCCCACCGGGGTGCAGTTCACCACCACGTCGCACGGGGACACGTTGTGCCGGGCCACCCAGTCAACGTGCTTGCACCCCACCTCCTCGGCCAGCTTCTGCGCCCGCTCGGTGGTGCGGGCGGCGATCGTCACCTGCGTGCCGGCCCGGTGCAGGGCGAACGCGATGGCCCGCGCCGCCCCGCCCGCCCCGAGCACCAGTGCGGTCAACTGCCCGAACTCGCGGGCGGCGGTGTTCGTCTCCTCCGCCTTCGCGTCCAGGTGCGCCCGGATGGAATCGATGGCCGCCCCGAAGTCGGTGTTGGCGGCGAAGAACCCGTTCGCCCGGCTGACCAGCGTGTTCGCCGCCCCCACCTGCGACACCGTCGGGTCGGCCTCGGCCGCCAGCGCGGCCGCCGCCTCCTTGTGCGGGATGGTCACGCTGTACCCGCTGAACGGCACCGCCTTCAGCGCCTCCACCGTCTCCTTCAGGTGGCCGTTCGGCACCCGCACCGGCACGTACACCGCGTCCACCTTGTTCCGCCGGAACAGGTGGTTGTGCAGCACCGGGCTGAGGCTGTGCCCGACCGGGTCGCCGAGCAAGGCGAAGAACTGGCTGTCCGGGCCGATCGCCTTCACCGGGTAGGTGGTGCGGAAGTCGGCCACCGCCGGCATGCCGGGGGCCAGTTCGCGGTCCTTGTTGAACAGGGCGTAAATCCACGGCGCGCCGAACTTGAGGGCGGTGAACCGGGTGGGGAACCCGAAGTCGCCCATGCCGAAGCACAGGGTGGGCTTGGTCGCCCGCTTCTGGATGCCGACGATCTTCGCCAGGTCCGCCCCCGTCCGCGGCATGACCGCGATCTTGTACACGTCCGCGTCCTGCTTCAGCATCTTGTCGTAAATCGCGTCCAGGTCCGGCGGGGTCTCGATCATGTTGTGGTAGCTGACGATCCGCTTCACCGGCCCGAACCGGCGGATGGCGTCGGCGATGTCCGTCTCCAGGTCGATCCACTCGAAGCACCCGGACACCACCGCCTGCCGCAGCACCGTCTGCCGCTCGGCCTCGCTGCCCGGCCACCGCCCGCCGTCGGCCGGCCGCCGGATGGTGGCCACCCACGCGCACTTCTTGAACGGCTGGAGCCGCTTGAAGTCCACCGCCTTGGCCAGGAAGTCCAGCCGCACCTCCACCAGCCCGGCCTTCTTGGCCGCCTGTTCGAGTTCCACCTGCATCATCTTGTGGCGGGTGCAGGCGACGACGGCGCACACGCGATCCGGGCCGGCGGACATGGGTTCTCTCTCCGAAGCGGGTCGGAGTGTACGTTACGACCCGGCACCGGGGGCGTGCAAGCGAAGAACGGGATGGGGCCTCGCACCGAACCCGGCCGGGTGGGGCCGTCGCGGTGGACGAGATGAACCCTTTGCTTGCCGCCGGTCGGTGGCCGCTGTACCGTGTACGCGGTTTCCTCACCTCGATCGTCGACCACCGCGGAGCGGCGTCATGAGACTGTCACTGGTGATCGGGTCGTTCGCCTTGGCTCTCGCCGGGTGCGGCGACGGCAAGCACGCGCTGGAAAAGAAGTACGACCAACTCTCGCTCGGCATGACGGCCGAGCAGGTGAAACAGGTGATGGGAGAGGGCAAACCGGTCACGGCGGCCGAGATCGCCGCGTACCCCGAGCACCCGAAGCTGGACACCACCGGCCTGCCGGCCGACACCCGGTGGGTGCGATGGGGCGAGGGGCTGCCGTATGTACTGGTCGGGTTCAGTCAGGACAAGGTGGTGCTGGCGCAGGTGTTGGGAGTCGGCCCGCCGAAGCCGATCGGGCGGTGACGTGCCTACCGCGTCCGCAGGTACTCTTGGGCCGCGTCCCACAGCTTCCGCTGCTCGTCGCTCGTGTCCGGGTCGGCCAGCCCGAGGCCTTGCGCCCGCACCTTCGCCGCGTCCGCGTTGAGGTTCCCGACCGCCCGGAAGTGGGCGTACCACAGGGTGCCCGCCCACAGCCCGTTCGGGTCGCACACGTACACCGGCCGGCCGGCCGCGTCCGCCACCGCCGCGTCGAACGCCGTCGCCGCCGCCTTCACCCGGTCCGCAGCCACCGGGATGCCGACGAACTTCATCCCCCGCTTCGCGCACAACTCCGCCGCCGGGCCGGTGTCCGCCTTCGGGTCGTGCAGGTACACCACCGTGCGGAACCCGGCCTTCTGCAGCCAGTCCAGCCCGTCGATCGCCGGCGGCCGCCGCCCGCTGTACACGCCCTCGTACCCGGTGACGGCGACGATGCCCGGCACCCCCACCGCCACCTTCAGGTCGATCCCGCGTTCCAGCTTCACCTCCGGTTTCGCCTCCGGCATCACCTCCGGTTTGGTCGGGGCGTTGGCCGTGTGCGGTTTCGCCGGCTCCGGCTCGGGGGTGGTCCTCGGCAGGGCGAGCGGCCCGCCCGGCGACACCGGGTCGAGCAGCACCGAGCGGTCGGGCAGCGGCAGGCCGTTCTCGCGGGTCGGGGTGTAGTCGGACTTCGTCGCCGGCGGCGCAGGGTCGGACGAACCGTCCGGGGCGAGGATGAGCTTCTTCGAGCCGTGTGACTCGGGGGTCGGCTCAACCTGTTTGCGGGATTCGGTCGGCGGGGGGAGCAGGTCGCCGCGGGGCAGGTCGCCGGGTGAGCTCGGCACGGCCGCCGGTGGCAGGTACGGGTCGAGCGGCTCCTCCAGCCGCGGACCGGGGCGGGTGGGGCTGAACGTGTCCAGCCGGCGGCCGTCCGGGGTGACCGGGTCGAACGTCCGCGGGCCGGGGGTGGTGGGCAACGACGGCGACGGAATGGTGTCGGAGTCCCGCGGGCGGATGGTGCCGGGGTCGAAGTCGCGGTCCCGCGGGCCGAGGTCGTCGCGGTCGCGGGCCGACGGGCTGTCGCACTTCTTCTTATGGTGGAACAGCCGCCCGCCGCACCCGGCGGACGCGAGCAGGGTGGCGGCGGCGAGCGAGCAGGTGGTCCAACGGCGGAGCACGGCGGCCCCTCGTAACTTTTTCAAACCTTAGCGCGATTCTACGTCACGCCGAAATTCCCCCCAGCCGAATGCGGGTGGTGAGGCGAAAACCGGTGGTGCGGCCGCGTTACGTGTAGCGGTTGTGCGGATGAGTTGGGTTGGGGTGGGACGGAGACCTCACCCCCCGGCCCCCTCTCCAAAGTGGAGAGGGGGTGTTCAAACGAGATGTGCCTCCGCAACCACGATGCGTCATCCGAGCAGCAACACCTGGCACCGGTTACGATCCGTCCTTGAACACCCCCTCTCCACTTTGGAGAGGGGGCCGGGGGGTGAGGTCTTGTTCGGCACGATTCCCTCTTGGCGCCGTCGGCTCGCCCAGTTGGGCCAGCTTCGACTCCTCCCACGACGCCCGGTCGTCGATCGGCTCGACGTGAATCGTCACCTCCGCCTCCGGCACCGCCGCCGTCACTCGCTCCTCGATCCGGTGGGCGATGTCGTGCCCGTCCCGAACGCTCAGCCCGCCGGCTACCAGCAGGTGGAAGTCGAGGAACTTCCGCCGCCCGGCCCGGCGGGTGCGGAGGTGGTGGAAGTCGGTGCCCGGCGGCAGGGCGGCGCGGATCACCTCCCGCACCGCCGCCAACTCGTCCGCCGGCCACGCCCGGTCCATCAGCCCGTCGAACGACCGCCGCACCAGCTTGAACCCGGTGAGCAGGATGTTCAGCCCCACCCCGAGCGCGAGCAGCGGGTCGAGCACCTTCCACCCGGTCAGGGCGACCAAGCCCAGCCCGCCGACCACCCCCACGCTGGTGAGCACGTCGGTCATCAGGTGGTGGCCGTCGGCTTCGAGGATGATCGACCCGTGCCGCTTGCCTACCCGCAGCAGCAGCACCGCCACCCCGAAGTTGATGGCCGACGCGACCAGGGCCAGCACCGTACCCAGCCCGAGCTGTTCCAACTCCTTCGGGACGATCAGCCGCTCGACCGCGTAGTACGCGGTGACCAGGCCGGCGACGAACACCAGCGCCCCCTCCAGCCCGCTGGAGAAGAACTCGATCTTCTCGTGCCCGTAAGGGTGCTCCGCGTCGCTCGGCTGGTGGGCATACCACAGTGAGAAGGTGGCGGCCACCGCCGCCAGCAGGTTCACCCCGGACTCCAGGGCGTCGGAGAACAGGCCGACCGACCCGGTGACGGCGTAGGCGGTGGCCTTCATGCCGATGGTGAGCACGGCGGCAACGATGGACAGCAGCAGCGGCCAGCGGAGGGTTTGGTACGCCATCCAGTCAGGGTACGCGGCGGGTACTGGGATGGAACCGCCGTCCGGCCCCCGGTATCCTGCGGGCGGGTCGGGAACTCGAGGGGGCGAGGGATGGTGTCGCTGCTGTCGCCGGTGTACGGCGAGATCGAGATCCCGGTGTGGGTGAACGACCTCGGGTCGTTCCGCCGGTGGGCGCGATCGGGCGAATTGCCGGACAAACTGCCCGTTCACTTCCTCCGCGGCAAGGTGTGGGTGGACCTGTACATGGAAGAGGTGTTCAGCCACAACCAGGTGAAGCAGGCGGTCAACCTGACCCTCGGCGGGCTGGTGGAGGCGGAGGAACTCGGCGTGTACTACCCGGACGGCCTGCTGCTGACGAACGCGGACGCCGGGTTCAGTTGCGGGCCGGACGCGGTGTTCGCGTCCGCGGCGTCGCTCGCCGCCGGACGCGTGCGGTTCACCGCCGGACGGGCGGCCGGGTCGGTGGCTACCGAGATGGTCGGCACCCCGGACGTGGTGGTCGAGGTGGTGAGCGCCAGCTCGGTGGACAAGGACACCGAGTGGCTGATGTCGGCGTACCACGACGCCGGCATCCCGGAGTACTGGCTGATCGACGCCCGTGGGGCCGCCGTCCGGTTCGACGTGTACCGACGGGAGCGGAAGGAGTTCGTGCCGGCGAAGGCGGTGAAGGGGTGGGTCAAGTCGCCCACGTTCGGCCGCTCCTTCCGGCTCGTCCGCCGCGAGCGGTACGGGCTGACCGGGTATAAGCTCGACATGAAGTGACCCCGTCGATGCCGGCCCCCTTTCGCGAGACCCAATTCGTCGTTGCATTTCTTCCCGCCATATCCGCGGCGTTCGACCGCGACCTACAAGTCCCCTGCCCGCCCCATAAAACACCGCTTTCCACGCCTCTCCCGCACGGTGCCCGCATGGCCAAGATCAAGGTGACGAACCCGGTCGTCGAGATGGACGGCGACGAGATGACCCGCATCATCTGGCAGAAGATCCGCGAGAAGCTGATCCTGCCGTACCTGGACATCGACCTGAAGTATTACGACCTGGGCATCGAACACCGCGACGCCACCGACGACAAGGTGACGTTCGACTCGGCCGAGGCCACCAAGAAGTACGGCGTGGCGGTGAAGTGCGCCACCATCACCCCGGACGAGGCGCGGGTGAAGGAGTTCAGCCTGAAGCGGATGTACCCGTCGCCCAACGGCACCATCCGGAACATCCTGAACGGCACCATCTTCCGCGAGCCGATCGTGTGCAAGAACGTGCCCCGGCTGGTCGGCCACTGGGACAAGCCGGTGGTGGTCGCCCGCCACGGGTTCGGCGACCAGTACAAGGCGAGTGAAATCCTGTTCCCCGGCGCCGGCACGGTGAAGCTGACGTACACCCCGGCGGACGGCGGGCCGGTGGTGGAGAAGGAGGTGTTCAAGGCCCCGGGCGGCGGGGTGACGATGGCCATGTACAACCTGGACGACAGCATCCGCGGGTTCGCCCGCGCCTGCTTCAACT
>CANJKY010000244.1 GCA_947474875.1 Gemmataceae bacterium | reverse complement strand
GGTCCTCCACGTACCCGGACAGCAGCCCGCCCGTCTCCGCCTTGTAGTCGTACCCCGGGTCCTTCGGCGTGTTCCAGCTCGGGGCGGCGGGGGTGCGGCCGTGCATCCAGTCCGGCTTCGGCCGGTCCAGCCAGTGAGCCGGCGAGTCCGGGTCGATGCTGCGGTCTTTGCCGCGAGACGTGAGGTCGGACGGGCGGTCCGGTCCGGCCGGGCGGTCGTCGTCCGGCCGCTTCTCGCCGCCCGACCGACAGCCGGCCAGGGCGAGTACGGAACCGACGACCAGGCTGGCCCACCGCCGCCGCATGTCTGACCCCGCCGTCGGGAAGAGTGTCCGGTCATCGCTTTATTCCCATCCGGCTTGAGCGAATCAAGGCGGGTTGGCCGGAACCGGCGGGCGGCCGGTTGCCGCAGGTGGCGCAAACGGCGCAACGGGCGCAGCCGCGGGAACCGGCCGGGGTGGTAGGGGCGTTTGCTCCGATTGGGTAAACCGTACAACGGGGGGATGAACGGCACCACCCTCGTGTACGCCCTGTTGGCCGCCGCCGCCGGGGTGTGCATCGCCCTGCAGGCGTCGGCCAACGGCAAGCTGCGGCAGCACCTGGCCGGCGACCAGGAGTACGCCGGCCCGGCGTGGGCGTCGTTCCTGAGCATCTGCGGCACGATCCTGTGCGCCACGCTGGCGATGGCCGTCCTCCGCCCGCCGCCGCCGAGCCGGGAGGCGCTCCAGGCGACGACGTGGTGGAACTGGATCGGCGGGCCGCTCGGCGCGCTGATCGTGCTGGCCGGGGCGACGCTCACCCCGAAGCTGGGGGCGGCGGCGTTCATCGCGCTGGTGGTGGCCGGGCAGTTGCTGTGCTCGGTGGTGCTCGATCACTTCGGGCTGATGGGCCTGCCGGTCACGCCGATCAGCGGGTGGAAGGTGCTCGGGGCGGTGCTGGTGCTCGGCGGGGTGGTGTGCATCAAATTCCTGTGATGACTCACAGGAATGACGAATGACCCACCAAGGACCAAGGAAGACCGGGTGATTTCCCTTGGTCCTTGGTGGGTCATTCGTCCTTGGTCATTTTTCCGATGAGATGCAGTACAGGAACTTCTCCCCCCGCAGGAACAGCGTCTTCCCGACCGCCACCGGCGAGGCGTCGATGGCGTCGTTCAGCTTGTTCGTCGCCAGCACCTCGGCCGTGTCGCCGGCCTTCACCACCACCGTCGTACCCACCCGATCGACGAAGTAGATCCGCCCGGCGGCGGTCATCGGCGAGGCGTACAGGGTGGTCAGCCCCGGCAACCGCTCGTCCGCCAGGATCGGCTTGCCGGTCTTCACGTCCAGGATCGTCAGCAGCCCGGTGTTCGCGCTGGTGAAGTACAGCCGGCCGTCGAGCAAGAGCGGCGACGGCACGTACGGCGTGCCTTTGCCGTACCGCCATCGCAGCGTCTTCGACTCGGTCACGTCCCCCTTCGAGTCCAGCGGGATGGCCACCGCCGCCGCCCCGCGGTACCCGCTGACGACATACGCGAACTCGCCGTCGGTCAGCACGCTCGGGATGGCGTTCACCGTCATCCCGCCGCACTGCCAGATCTCCTTGCCGGTGGCGAGGTCGTAACTGCGGATGCGGTCGGTGGCGTTCACGATCACCTGGGTGACGCCCTTGTACTCGACCACGCACGGGGCGTTCCAGCTCGTCTTCTCGTCCCGCTTCGTCTCCCACCTCGTCTCGCCGGTGGCGGCGTTCAGTGCGATCAGCTTCGAGTTCGCCTCCTGGTCCCAGTTGAGCAGCACGGTGTCGCCGTGGACCACCGGGGTGACCGCCTCGCCCCACCCCAGCCGTGACTGAATGCGGCCGAAGTCCCGCTTCCACAGCTGCTTGCCGGACAGGTCGAAGGCGAACACGCCGAACGAGCCGAACGACACGTACAGCCGCTTTCCGTCCGTCGCCGGCGAGCCGGCGGCGTAGGAGTGCGTCTCGTGGTGCCCCTCGTGCGGCACCGCCTCGGCCGCCGTCTTCCGCCACCGCTCCTGGCCGGTCGCGCGGTCGAAGCTGATCACCTCGAACTTGTAGAAGTGCTTCGGGGCGGTGGTGTTCACCTTCCGGCTCGGGTCTTGCGGCGGCAGTTCGTCCGGCTTCGCCTCGCGGTCGGTCTTGGTGGCGGTGAGGACGAACACCTGATCCTCCCACACGACCGGGGTGGCGCTGCCGCGGCCAGTCAGCGGGGCCTTCCACTTGATGTTGGTGGTCGCGTCCCACTTGACCGGCGGGTCGGCGGTGGCGGCGGCGGTGCCGTTGGCCGTCGGGCCGCGCCAGCTCGGCCAGTTGTCGGCGGCCCCGGCGACCGGCGCGAGGAGGAGAGTGACAAACAGGGGGAGAAATCGGGGCATGAGGAACTCTGAGGCGAAGTGGAAGGAGGCTGGGGTGACGTCCGGCTTTCAAGCCAACGGACCCACTCTTTGTAGGTGGTGGTCGGTCACCCCGCTCACCTCTTCTGACCCGGCCGCGTCAGGGCGGCTGCCGCCTCCAACCGGAGTACCGCCGATTCGTGCTTCGCCCAGGTGCCGAGCAAGTCCTTCGCCTCGGCCGTGCCCACCCGCTCCAGCACCTCCACCGCCCGCACGTCCCGCACCTGGTCGAGCGTCAGCCCGGCCCACGGCTCGTACGGCCCGGCTTTCAGCGCGACCAGGATGCGGGCGGCGTTCTCCGCCGCCTTCGTGCCCGGCCGCCGCTCGACCACCAACTTCAAATCCGCCTTCGCCGCCGGTACCACCCCGTGCATTTTTGCCTGGATGTCTCCGACGATCTGTTCGTCGGGATTGTCCAGATCGGCGATCAGCGCCTCCAGCACCTTCGCCCGCGGCTTGGCGTAGCACTCCCGCAGCCACTCCACCGCCTTCGGGTCGGCGGCCAGCCGGCGGACGGCCGAGTACCCCACCTTCGGGTCGGCCGACGCCAGCGCCGCCCAGTAGTCGTCCACCGGCCCGGCCGGCAGGTACTTCGCCTCCAACGCCGGCAGGTCCCACACGCTGATGGTGGTGTCCGCGTTCGACGTGACCATCCGGGTGCCGTCGGGCGAGATGACCAGCCCGCCGGCGGTAGGCACCGGCAACGTGCCGACCACGAGGCCGGTGGCGGCTTCCGTCACCGCCACCCCCCGGTACACCCGATCGGCACCCAGACTTGCGGGTGTGTAGGTGTAGCGGTCGTCGCGGCTGAACCGGCTGTGGTAGCGGAAGGCGGTCTGCGACGGGAGGGCGCGGGGCACCTCGGCCGACCGCCGGGACTCGCGCAGCTCGCCCGCGTCTCCGAGCACTAGTTCCCCGGCCACACTGAACCCGATCATCGGCGCGTGGGGTTGGAGGTTCAGTCCGGTCCCGCAGGTGGCGTGCTCGTAGCTGTGCATCTCCTTCTCGGTGAACCGGTCGAGGATCTCCCACTTCCCGTCCGGGTCCAGCGGGCGAACGGCCACCGCATCCCACCCGGACACGGCCAGCCGCTTCCTGTCCGGGGACAGGCAGGCGTACCGCATGTGTTTGAACCCGTCGAGGGTGCGGAGCACCTTGCCGGACGGCAGTTGCAGCAGCCGGAACTCGCCGGCCGGTCCGTCCATCACCCACACCGCGTCGTCCGCCGGGAACCCGACCAGTTGCCAGGTCGGCCCCTGGCGAGGCGACCGCACCGGGTTCGGGTGTTCCAGCCGGAGCACCACCTTCCCGGTGCCCGCGTCCCGGACGGTCAACTCGGGCGGCTGCCAGCTCGCCGACACCACCCACTTACTGGTCGGGGAGTGGTCGCCGAGCCATCCGGTGTCCGGGGTCAGGGGATGGACCGGCTGGCCGGTTCGGATGTCCCAGACTTGTGCGGAACCGCCGTTCGGGTCTTGCGCCACGGACACCCGCCGGCCATCCGCCAGGAAGCGGAGGTGGAGTTGGGCGTGCGGGCTGACCGGGAACCGGTTCAGTTCCGGGGTGGTCGGCTTCCCCGTCTTGCGGTCGTATACGAAGATGCCGTGTTCGACGGCCACCGCCATGGCCGAGCGGCTGACGGCGGTACACCCGGCCCCGGCCCACGGCGGCGCGGGCAACTCTTCCCCCTCCGCCGGCAGCAGGGTGACGGGATCGATCGGGCAGAGCAACCGGGCCGGGCCGGCCACCTCCGACGGCCGCCAGTTGCCGACGCCGATCAGCCGGCCTTCCGGGGTTCGCTGCGGGCTGATCTCGCTGTCCCGGTCGCGCTTCCGCTCGCGCCCCCACAGCGAGGTCTTGACATCGAACGACGTATTGCCGGCGAAGTGGTGGGCGACGATGGTATTGTCCGTCGGCCATGACACATACCGTCCTTCCCCACTGCCCTCCAGCGGGTGGAACGTGAGCGAGTCGTCCCCTGCCACCGGGCCGATGAACACGCCGGGCCGCGAGTTGGTGGCCGCCACCCGCTCGCCGTTCGGCGAGAATGCCACCCCCCGCAGCGGGTCGTCCTTGGAGATCGATCCACCGGCGGGAAACGTGCAGAGCAGTTTGCCGGACTCGGTGTCCCACACGGCCAGCCGGTGATCGGCGTCCGGGGCGGCGACCCGTCGGCCGTCCGGGCTGACCGCGACCTGCCCGGAAAAGGCCCACCGGGTCTTGATCTCGGCGACGCGGGTGCGGGCGACGGGGTCCAGGATCAACACCGACGAGCCCGACCCGTCAGCGATCAGTCGCTTGCCATCGTCCCGGTACGCCAGCACCCGCCTGATCCCCAGCCCGTCAAACAGCCGCTCCTTTTCCTTTCCAGTGGCCATCTCCCAGACGCGGACGAACGACTCACCGAGGGCGGTGGCGGAGACCGACTTGCCGTCCGGGTGGAGGGCGAGACTGATGACGGTGCCCGTGTGCCGGAAATGGGTGTCGCCGAACGTGAGCAGCGGTTTCGGGGCATCGGCCGTGGGCGGGGCGGCGGGAAGTGCCACCGCCGGTTGGAACGCCGGAGCCGGCTCGCCCGGCGGTTTCGACCGGCCCCCGCAGCCGACGGTTAGAAGTGCCAGGAGCAGGGGAACGGTTCGCCACGGCATGACAGCCCCTCCGGGTGCGAGGGCATCTTACCACGGTCGTCGGACGGGTGCGAGATCGTTACATGCCGGACTCAGGTGAAATGCGGGCGGGACGCCCGCGGTCCGAGGGGGTCACTCGTGCCGCCCCCGCAGGGGTGGGAGTTCGCCGCGGTCGTAGTACTCGTCGTCCGCGTTCGCCAGCCGGTACCGCCACGGGTTGACCCGCGTCCCCCGCCCCTCGCGGCGGATCAGCTTCTTCGCGTGGGCGCGGTTCAGCCAGTCGTACAGGGTGGTTTCACTCGGCCGCTCGGCCTCGTCCGGCCACAACCGTCGGATCTCCTGGTGCGTGATCCCGCCCGTCCGCCCCTGTAACACCGCCAGCACCGCCTGCCAGTTCTCCTCGAACTGGCGGTCCCGCGGGTCGGCCACCACCCGGAACTCGTCGGCGGCCGCGTCCCACTCGTAGGCGAGCCGGTCCGCCGTCCCGGTCCGCCGCGACTGGGCGGACAGCAACCGGCGGCTGGCGTCGGACTGCAACCGGCTGTACCGGGTGAGTTCGATCGTCAGGTCCATGAACCCGAGCAAAGCCCCGCCGCCACGGGCGATACTGCCGGCTTCGGCCGCCTTCCGCCGCGGGTGGTGCAACAGCAGCACCGCCGCCCCCGCCGTGGTCAGCCGGTGCAGGGGGGCCAGGCTTTCCAGTACGGTGGTCGGCTCGGACTCGCTGCGGCCGGGCAGGAAGGAGGCGAGCGGGTCCACGACGAACAGGTCGAGTTCGCCGAGGACGCAGGCGGCGAACGCCTGGTCGATCAGGTCCGCCCACTCGTCCGGGGTGGGCCGGCCGCGGAACGGGCGGGCGAGCAGTTCGACGTGCCGGCCGACTGGCCGCCGCCGCACCCGGTCCGCCCACAGGTCGGGCGACTCCTCGGACACCACCCACGCCCGGCCGGGCCGCACCGCTCGGCCGAGGAACGGCTGGCCGGTGCCGAGGTGCCGGAGCAGGCCGGTGAGCAGGGTGGTCTTGCCCGTCTTCCACACGCTGGTGAACAGGGTGACGTCGCCGGGCTTGAGGTAGCCGTCCCACAGCCACGGGGTGGGCGGCGGGGCGGTTTCGGTGTCGAGGGCGTCGAGGGGAATCCGCCGCAACGTGTTGGTGGGCATGGGTCGTACCGGAAATTTGCATGAGTCCGCGGAAGGGT
>CANJKY010000243.1 GCA_947474875.1 Gemmataceae bacterium | reverse complement strand
CCTCCCGCGGGGGAAGTGATGATTGCCCCGACCGAAGTGACCGGCCGAGCGTCCGCGTGGCGGTGGTGGGTGTGCGGCGTGCTGCTGCTGGCCACCACCCTGAACTACATGGACCGCATCGCCCTGAACCAGTTGTCGAAGGAGATCAAGCAGGAG
Organism: Gemmataceae bacterium; assembly: GCA_947474875.1. Taxonomy (GTDB): domain Bacteria; phylum Planctomycetota; class Planctomycetia; order Gemmatales; family Gemmataceae; genus JALHQU01. Next base: position 6,067 of record CANJKY010000243.1, on the reverse strand, counting down.
TTCCGCATCGCGAACACCCCCTACGACATCCTGGAGAGTGGGTTCCAGGTGGCGTTCGGCGTCGGGGCGGTGCTGTTCGGGGTGATCGTCGATCGGTACGGCGTGCGGCAGGTGTACCCGGTGGCAGTGATCGGGTGGAGTGCCGCCGGGGTCCTCACCGGGTACGCCGACGGCTACTGGGCGGTGTTCGGCTGCCGCATGATGCTCGGCGTGTTCGAGGCGGGCAACTGGCCGTGTGGCATCCGCACCGTGCGGCAGGTGATGACCCGTGACGAGCGGTCGCTGGGCAACTCCGTCTTCCAGAGCGGCACCGGGCTGGGGGCGATCGTCACCCCGCCGGTGATCGCCCTGTGCCTGTGGTGGGCGGGCGACCCGACCGCCTGGCGGCTGCCGTTCCGGATCATCGGGCTGATCGGGTTCGGGTGGGTGCTGCTGTGGTGGTGTACCGTGCCGCGGCGGGTACTGGCGGACGAGCCGGCGGCCTCGAACGCCCGGCGGGAGCCGTTCGCCGCCGTGTTCCGCGACCGCCGGTTCTGGGTGCTGGTGGCGGTCATCATCGGGGTGAACACCTGCTGGCACACGTTCCGCGTGTGGCTGCCGTTGCACCTGCGGGAGGACCACGGGTACGCCCCGGAGCAGAGCCTGCGGTTCAACACCCTGTACTTCGTCGTCGCCGACGTCGGCTCGTGGCTGGTCGGGTTCGTGGTTGTCGGGCTGCGGCGGGCCGGGCTGCCGCTGCACGCCAGCCGCATGTGGGTGTTCGCGTTCGGGGTGCTGTTCGTGATGGCGTCGGCCGCCCTACCGGTCGCCGGACCGGGCTGGCTGGAGCCGATCGTGCTGCTCACCGGGTTCGGCGGGCTGGGCCTGTTCGCCACCTACTTCGCGCTCAGCCAGGAAATCTCCGGGGCGAACCAGGGGAAGATCACCGGCACGCTCGGGTGCATCAACTCGCTGTACCTGGCCGGGCTGTACTGGGTGCAGGGGGCGTTCAGCGACTGGGCCGGCGGGCACGTGCGGGTGCTGAGCGTGGCGTGGGTGCCGGCTGTGGCGGCGCTGGTCGCGGTGTTACTGTTTTGGCCGAAGGATCGGTCGCAATCGGGTTGACCATCCCGGCCGATCGGCCTAGTCTACAGCCTCCGCGAACCGCCAGCCGGCGAAGGATCGCCCCGCCCGGTTCACTCTCGCCCGCTTCGTGCAAGGACGCGCACCATGCGAACGCTCATCCTCGGCGGCACCGGCACCCTCGGCTCGGCCGTCGCCAGTGCCTGCGACCGCCGCCAACTGCCGCACCTGACCACCAGCTACCGCGGGGCGTCGGAGTCCGCCCCGCTCGACGTGCGGGACGCGGACGCCGTCCGCGAACTGATCGCCGACTACCAGCCGGAGGCGACGGTGTTCGCCGCCCCGCTGGACGAGGTCGCCGGCATCGCGAACGTGGCGAAGGCCGTAGCCGAGGTCGGCGGGGTGCTGGTGTTGTTCTCCTCGCCCGAGGTGTTCGCCGCCGACCGCCGGGCGTTCCGGGAGGGCGACGATCCCCAGCCGGCGGGCGAGCGGGGCGAAACGTTCGTTGCCGCCGAGCGGGTGGTGCGATCCGCCCTTCCCGAGCGGCACCTGATCGTGCGGACGTGTGACGTGTTCGACGCCGCCCGGTTCGGCCAGGTCGGGCGGATGATTCACGCCCTCAGCCGGTTCGACCCGGTGGCCACGAACCCGCGGCGGACGGTCATCCCGACCTACGCCCCGGACGTCGCCGAACTGGTACTCGACCTGCTTCGGCACGGGCATACCGGCACGTTTCACGCCGTCGGCCCGGAGCGGCACACGCCGTTCACCTTCGCCCGGCTGGTGGCCCACCTGTTCGGGTACGACGCTGACTTGGTGGTGGCTGACGAACTGGCCGGTGGCGAAGTCCCGTCGCGGCCGTTCCTCGACCGCACCCGGCTGAAGACGCTGCTTGGGCCGAACGCCCTCCGCCGCCCGGCCGACGCGCTGCGGGCGGTACGGGCCGCCTTGACCGAGGGCAGCCGCCTGCGGGTGGCGGCGTGAAGCGATCGGGCCGCCACAGCGGGCGGCCCCTACAAATTCTGTCTGTAGGGCCGCCCTCTGTGGCGGCCCATTTCGTGACAACCCCGGAACCCTCACATGCCCGCCACCCTCGCCGGTCGGCTCGCCGAGTACGCCGTCGGCCTCACCTTCGACAAGCTGACCAAAGAAGCGGTCCACGAGACGAAGCGGCGGTTCATCGACTCGTTCGCCACCGCCGTCGGGGCGATGCCGTCCGACGCCTACGCGATTGCGAAGAAGTGCGCCGGCCGCGTCAGCGGGAACCCCGGGGCGTCGATCCTCGGCGGCGGGACGAGTTCGCCCGAGTGGGCCACGTTCGTGAACGGCCTGCTCATCCGCTACCTCGACTTCAACGACACGTACCTGAGCAAGGAGCCGGCGCACCCTTCGGACAACCTGGCGGCGGTGCTGGCGGTGGGCGAGGCGGTGGGGGCCGGTGGGAAGGATCTGATCACCGCGGCGGTGCTGGCCTACGAGATCCAGTGCCGGTTCTGCGACGCGGCGAGTTTGCGGAAGCACGGCATCGACCACGTCACCTACGGGGCAATTTCTTCCGCCGTCGCGTCGGCCAAGTTGATGAAGCTGGACGTGACGAAGACGACGCACACGGTGGGGATTGCCGGGGTGTGCAACACCGCCCTGCGGCAGACGCGGAGCGGCGAGCTGAGCATGTGGAAGGGGTGCGCGTTCGCCAACGCCGCCCGCAACGGGGTGTTCGCCGCTACCCTCGCCGCCGACGGCATGACCGGCCCGGCCCCCATCTTCGAGGGCGACCTGGGGTTCTTCAACCTGGTCGCCCGCGTGCCGTTCGTCCCCGCCCCGTTCGGGTCCGAAACCGGCAACACTGACGGGTTCATGATCAACAAGACGTACATCAAGTTCTGGCCGGCCGAGTACCACAGCCAGAGCGCCATCGACGCGGCGCTGCAACTGCGGGCCGAACTGAAGGGCGACGTGAGCCAGGTGCAAAGCATCGACATCCACACGTTCGAGGCCAGCTACAACATCATCGGCAAGTACCCCGAAGCGTGGGCGCCGAAGACCCGCGAGACGGCCGACCACAGCCTGCCGTACTGCACCGCGACGGCGCTGTACGACGGCGACGTGTACCTGGAGACGTTCGACGAGCCCCACTTCACCGACCCGAAGCGGGTGGCGTTCACTGGCAAGGTGAAGGTGAACTGGGACAAGACGCTCGACCCGCGATACCCGGCCGGCATCCCGAACCGCATCACCCTGACGATGACCGACGGGCGGGTGCTGGCGAAGGAGGTGGAATTCCCCCGCGGTCACGCCGGCAACCCGATGACCGACGCCGAGGTGGAGGCCAAGTTCCGTCGGGCGGTGGAGCCGAAGTACGGCAAGGCGAAGGCGGACGCCATCCTGGCGCGGTGCTGGGAGTTCGAGAAGCTGACCAGCGTGACCGACCTGATCCGCATGTTCGATTAATGTGCTCTGCTCGCTCCGCGAGCGGGTCCGAAACGACCGCTCGCGGAGCGAGCAGAGCACTTCTTCAGTAGTCCGCCACCACCTCGCCGGCCGCCCGCGTACACAGCGCCGCGAACGTGGCGACCGGGATCTGCTGGCGGACGAACTGCACGTGCCCGTCGGCGAACAGGGCGTTCATCCCGCCGGTGTGGAAGCTGTACGGCTCGTTGTCGTTCCGGGTGTTCATCACCGCCGCACACGGCAGCCCACACCCCTCCGCGCTGCCGTCCGCCGCCGCCCCATCGATGCTGAACGGCCCCTCGTTGTCCACCCACCCGATGCCCTGGTCGTTGGTCAGCCCCGGCAGGGCGGTGCGGCCGCGGTACACCAGCGGGCGGGCCGCCGCCTCCGCCACCATGATGGTGTTCGACGTGCCGTCGGAGATGCTCAGCACGGTGTTCTGCGAGTCCCGGTGCAGCACCGAGAACCGGTTGCCGGCGTCGTAGAACGGGGCCGGCAGGTGCGGGTTGATGCTGCCGTGCTGCACCCCCTGGATGGCCTCGTAGTCGGTCGGGCCGAGCGGCGCGGGGAAGGTGAGGGCCGGCCGGCCGGGGGCGGGCGACGGCTTGGCCACCGCCGACGTGATCGGCGCCCGGTTGCCCGTACTCGGGCACTGGTAAAGCTTCACCGGCATGACCGCGGCGTTCAGGTTCGGCCCCTCCCACCAGTGGAAGTTCAGGTCGAACACCCGCTGCAGGTTGTCCTGCTCCACGTACGGCAGGATGGCCGTCCGCCACGAGTGCCACTTGCCGGCCGGGTTGCCCGGAGCCGCCTTCGTCCACCCGGACGCCGGGAAGAACTGGTAGCTGTCGTGGTAGTTGTGCAGGGCTAGCCCCATCTGCTTCAGGTTGTTCTCGCAGGACATGCGGGCGGCCGCCTCGCGCACCTTCTGCACCCCCGGCAAGAGCAGGCCGATGAGGATGGCGATGATGGCGATCACCACCAGCAGCTCGATCAGCGTGAAACCGGGGCGACGACGGAGCATCGTGTGGTACCTCGGAGAAATACCGCGGTCAGGGCACCTGCCCTGTTCGATAGCGGCAATTCAGAATTGGTCACACCACGACCAGGATGGTCGAATTGCGGCCACTGCGAATCTTAGGCCCGTGACCGGGAGATACGATTAAAGATCGATGAGCGTGCGAAAAACCTTGTTATCCGGCCCCGCTCATGCGACGACGATGTGTGCTCGGACCGTTTACCAGAAGTGAGCAAAGCCCGCGGACGGTCGCCTGCGGGCTTTTGTACCTACGCCAGATCGAACAGCAGCACTTCACTCGCCTCACCGCCCGCCACCTGAATCGGCTCGCCCTCGATGGCTACAGAGTCGCCGGCCTTCAGTTCGCGGCCGTTCACCGTCACCGCACCCGTGGCCACATGCAGCCACACCCCGCGGCCCGCCGTCGGCTCGTAGCTCAGCCGGTCGCCGGCCGCCACGTTTGTCGTCCACAGGGTCACGTCTTGCCGCACGCCGATCGACCCGTCCCGGCCGTCCGGCGACGCCACCAGCGTCCACTTCCCGTTCGTCGCGGTGAACGTCTTCTGCTCGTACCGCGGGGTGTACCCCTTACGGTCCGGCATGATCCAGATCTGGAGCAGATGCACCGGTGTGGACGGCGACGGGTTGAACTCGCTGTGCGCCACCCCGGTGCCGGCGCTCATGTACTGCCACTCGCCGGCGCGGATGGTCGAGCCGTTCCCCATGCTATCCTTGTGCGCCAGCTCCCCACTCAGGATGTGGGTGAGGATTTCCATGTCCCGGTGCGGGTGGGTGTCGAACCCGCCACCGCCACTCACCCGGTCGTCGTTGATCACCCGCAGCGCCCGGTAGTGATGGTTCGCCGGGTCGTAGTAGTCGCCGAACGAGAACGTGTGCCGGGCGTTCAGCCAGCCGATCTGCGTCCGCCCCCGCTCGTCGGCCCGTCGGATCGTGAACATCGTCGTGGTCCTGTGTGTGACGGGAAGGTCCGGCCCGTCGTACCAGCATACCGGCGGGAGGATACGCCCTTTCACCGTGGTGCCGCCGGCCGCGGCAGGCTATGAGTGAGTGTGCCTACCGCTCTCAATGCAAGTTCGGAGGGTTCACCATGCCGACGCTGACGGTTGACGGGGTGGGGGCGTTCGAGGTGCCGGCCGGCAAGCGGCTGGTGCTGGCGCTCACCGACGAGGCCGGGATCGACCAATTGCACGCCTGCGGCGGGAACGCTCGGTGTACCACCTGCAAGGTGGAGTTCGTTTCGGGCGAGCCGACGCAGATGACCGAGGCGGAGAAGACGGTGCTGGCGGCGAAGGGGCTGAGCGGGGTGCGGCTGAGCTGCCAGATCGCGTGCGACGCGGACATGACGGTGCGGGTGGTCAGCCGGCTGGCCGGCAGCGGTCGGGCGGACGCGGGCAAGCGACCGACCGACGCCATCGCGCCGCCGCCGGTGTGGACATGAACGACCCGGACCGGCGATGCCGGTCCGGCGGGGGGCGGGGGCGGGGGGGGGGCGCGCGCGGCCGGGGGGGGGGGGGG
>CANJKY010000242.1 GCA_947474875.1 Gemmataceae bacterium | reverse complement strand
CGTCACGGCCACCGGCTCGAACCGCTCCGGGTCGTAGGCCTGTGGCAGACTGCCGTTCGTGCGGATTTCCTGTACGAACCCCGGATGGGTGAGCACGACCGATTGCGGCTTCAGCGGTGTCACCGCCGCCGGTTCCTCGGCCACGCCGACGAACACCTGGTCCCAGTAGATTTGCAGGTTGGTGCGGAGGCGAAACTTCGACCCGGTGCGGAACCAGTCGCCGGCCGGCACGGTCATCACCTTCGGCAGCCCGGCCGGGAACCCGACCTCGCCGAGCGGCTCCCACTTCCCGTCCGCGGTCTGGCGTTCCAGCACCGGCGGGGCCATGTTCACCCCGGCTTGTGCGGCCGCGATGATCGACTCCGGGTACGGGTAGTCGGTCCACCCGGCCAGCACAAGCGACAGCGGCCTGTCAGTCGGCAATCCCTTCAGCCGGTCGGCGAAGTCGAGTTCCAGCCAGTGGTCCTCGGCGTACCCGAGCCACGACCGCTGGGCGAACCCGTCCACCGTTTGGCCGTCGCGGGTCAGGATCGTTTTCGTGCGGTCCACACCGCGGTGGTCGGCCGCTTTCGCCGGGAACACGCGGGTGCGGAACTGCTGGAGCTTCTGCGTCGGCGCCGGGGCGGCGGTGGCGAACCGCTCGTCCGGGTACACCACCGCGTCGGCCGGGTGGTCGACCACGTCCAGCCGCACGTAGTCCAGGTACATCACCTCGTCCATCGGCTCGGCGATGCGGAGGACGTACTTGCCGTTCCGCAGCCCGAGTTGGTGGGCTTCGATCGTGACGGACTCCTCCGGCCGCGGCGGGCGGCACACCCCGTCCGCCCCGCACTCGCCCATCGCCCCGCCGCCCAGGAAGTCGGTGATGTACACCCACTTCTCCCCGTCCCAGGTCATCAGCACCGGGCAGGAGGTGGGCTTGCGGTTCAACTCGGCGACGGCGAACGGGGCGCCGGCCGGCACCCCGAGTTCGGCCTGCACCACGCAGTCCGGCCAGCGGATGCGGAGGGCGTCGATCTGCGTCGCCTTACCCAGGCCGAACTCGGCCGGCAGCAGCGACTGCCCCGGCCCGCTCTCCAGGGTGGTGAGTTCGACCATCGCCCGCAGCGGTCCGGTCAGGGCGGTCGCCTTGGTGCCGATGCCGTCGGTGTTCGTCCGCAGGTTCTTCTGCCCGATGCCGGCGTTGCTGTTGTCCCGCTTGCCGGTGAACGACACGCGGGCGGTGTGGTGGCCGTTCGGCACGCCGGGGAACACGGCCAGCCCTTTCGCGTGCCACACGATCGCGTCCGGAGTGCCGTCGCCGTCCACGTCGGCGGCGGCGACGGCGTTCAGCCGGCCGAGCGCCGTCACCGCCGGGCCGAACGGCTCGGGCACGTTCGCCAGCTTGCCCTCGCCGTCGCCGTGCAGGAACACCGCCCGCCCGTCGCGGCTCAGGCCGATCACGTCCGCCCGGCCGTCCGCGTCCAGGTCGCAGCGGCTGGCCTGAAGCAGCGGCGGCGAGTCGGTGGCGCCGGCGGCGAACCGCCTGGTGAAGTCGGTGCCGGGCAACTCCTGCTTGCTCACCAGGAACGCCGGCTTGTCTGCGGTGATGAGCAGCAGGTCGGACTGGTCGTCGCCATTGGAGTCCAGCACCAACCCGCCGGTCAAGTTCGGGATGGGCGACAGTCGATCCCCGGTGTTGAACCGCATCAGCCGGTCGTTCAGGACGACGAGCGGTTGCCGGTCCTTCTGGAGTACCACCACATCCACGTCCTTGTCCCCGTCGATGTCCAGCGCCACCAGACCTGTGACGATCAGGGATTCCGAACTGAACAGCGAGGGGTGCCGCTTGAACGCAGTCGTCATCGGCGGGGTCGGCTCGTCGAACCGCGACGGCGGGGCGACGCCGACGTTCTGGAACAACTCCACCGTCCCGCCGGTCGCGGCGATCAGGTCCAGGTCGCCATCCTGGTCGATGTCCAGCCACAGGAGCGAGCGGTACTCGCCGGTCAGTTTGTCGAACCCGGCCGCGGCGGATGTGTCCTCGAACTTCGTCCCACTCACGTTTCTCAGCAGTTTCAGCCCGGTCGGGCCAGCCAGAATCAAGTCCGGCCAGCCGTCGTTGTCGTAGTCCCCGACCGCACACCCCCGGCCCCCGCCGGTCAGCCCCATCGCCGCCGACACGTCGGTGAACTTGCCGCCGTCGTTCCGCAGCAACACGCTGCGGGCGTCCGACAGCAGCAACAGGTCCGGTTTGCCGTCGCGGTTGAAGTCGAGCCGCACCAGCACCCCGGCCGGGGTGTCCGGCAGGTCGATCGTCCACGTTGACTTCTGCTGGAACGCCGGCGGCGGGCCGACGGCGGTCAGCTTCACCAACTCCGGACGGCCGATGACGGTGGCGTACCGCCCCTGCTCGGAGTGCTTGGTGTCGCGGGCCTCGTCCTCCCAGTTCGCCCGCCGCAGGTCGTCCTGCAAGGTGATCAGACGCTTCTGCTCGTCCGCGGAGGTGGCCACGTGGTTGGCCACCCCGTGCCACGCCGGCACCAGGTACGGGTTCAACTCCAGCGCCTTCTGGAACAGTTTCAGCGCCTCGGGGTCGGTCTGCGCGTTCACGTTCGACTGGGCCAGGTACAGCCACGCCCGGTCGTCCTTCGGATCCGCCTCCGTCACCGCACGGAAGTGGCGGATGGCGGCCGGGTAGTTCGCCTGGTACTTGTGGATGATGCCCAGGTTGAAGTGGGCGTACAGGTTGGTCGGGTCGTCTGCCAGCACCTGTTCGAACACCGCGATCGCCTCGGCCAGCACCGGGTCGTCGGTGCGGGACGCCGAGTTGTACAGGGCCATGCCCAGGTTGATGCGGGCGGGCAGCCAGCCGGGGGCGAGGCGGGTGGCCTCGCGGAATTCGGCCGCCGCCTTCGGGTAGTCGAACTGCTCCATCTGCCCGATGCCGCGGACGTTGGCGGCGGTGGCGGCCACCGGGTCGCCCTGTGGCGGGCGGGGCCGGGCAACGAACCACCATGCGGCAAAGGTGGCGGCGGTCAGGGCGACCGCCGCCAGGAACGCGACCAGCGGACGGCGGGAGGGAATAGACATGGGGGAATTCTTGGGATTTGGTGGCACAGGCTTCCAAGCCTGTGGTTCCAGCTACACTGGCTTGGAAGCCTGTGCCACCAGATATAGCTACTTCGCCTCAGGCACACCCTGGGTGAGCGTGTACTGCTTGTCCGCCTTCAGGCCGGTCCACGTCTGCGGCTTCGCGTCCTTGCCCGGCCACTTCACCGTCACCTTGTCCACGGTCGTGGTCGCACCCAGCCCGACCGTGACGGTGAACTCGCTCTGGCTGAGGTAGCCGCGGGCGCCGAGGACCGTCCGCTTGTACGTCTTCCCGCCGGCCTCCACCGTGACCTCGGCGCCGATCGCGCTGCGGTTGCTCGCCTTCCCGTCGCCCTCCAGGAACAGCCGCACCCAGTGGTGGCCGAGTTTCTGGTCGTTCCGCAGGAGCAGCGGCGGGCCGCCGTTGTTCGTCAGCACCACGTCCAGGTCGCCGTCGCCGTCGAAGTCCAGGTACGCGCTGCCGCGGCCGACGACCGGACGGAACAGGTCCGGGCCGGCGGCGGCCTCGGTCACCGGCTCGAACACCCGCACGTCGTCGCCGGTGTTCCAGAACAGTTGGGCCGGCTGGCGGTACGTCTGGTTCGCCTGCACCTTGCTGATGTCCGGGTCGATGTGCCCGTTGGCCGTCAGCAGGTCCAGCCGGCCGTCCAGGTCGTAGTCGAAGAAGAACGTGCCGAACTTGAGCGGCCCGCGGCTCGGCCCCTCCAGCCCGGTCGCCCCGGCCTGGTCCACGAACAGCAGTCGGCCGGGGTTCACCAGGGTGAAGAACGAGCTCGGCTCGTTGGCGAAGTTGGCGATCACCACCGCCTGCTTGCCCGGCTTGTGCTCGCCCACGTCGATGCCCATCGCCCCGCGGGGGGTGCCGGCGGCGTAGGCGATGGTCGCCTCCTTGCCCGCCTCCTCGAACTTCCGCCCGCCGTTCCCGTCCGGCACGTTGTGGAACAGGAAGTTGCGGGCGGTGTCGTTCGCCACGATCAGGTCCGGCCAGCCGTCCCCGTCCGGGTCGCACTGGATCACCCCGAGGGATTTCGCCACCGGCCGCTTGTCGCCGGCGGCGGTCACCTCGAACACCTTCACCCCGGCCTTCTCGGTCACGTCCTCGAAGGTTCCGTCACCCTTGTTCCGGTACAGGCTGCACTGATTCCCTTCGAGGGAGGTGGGCTGTTGGTACGTCCGCCCGACGCCCACCAGTGTGCTCTTGATGTTCAGGTCGATGTCCGGGCTCCAGGTGCAGTAGTGGCACACGAACAGGTCGAGTTTGCCGTCTCCGTCGTAGTCGAAGAACGTGGCCGAGGTGCCGAACGGAATCGGCGGCTGGTGTTTGATGAACTGCTCTTTCGACTCGCCCGCCGGCCACACCCCCGGCCCGGCCACGCCGGCGGCCGCCGTCACGTCCACGAACCGCTTCCCGCCGTCGTTGCGGAACAGCCGGTGCGGGCCGACGCAGGTGACGAACAGGTCCGGGAAACCGTCGTTGTCGAAGTCGCCGACGCACGCCCCCACGCCGTACACGCTCACGTTCAGCCCGGCCCGCTCGGTGGCGTCCTCGAACGTGCCGTCGCCCTTGTTCCGATACAGGGCCAGGCACGGCGCCTTCTCCGGCTTCGGCTGCCCCGGCCACGGGCAGCCGTTGACGAACAGCAGGTCCGGCTTGCCGTCCCGGTCGAAGTCGATGACCACCACCCCGCTGCCCATCGTCTCGGGCAGCAGCTTGCTGCCGGCGGCGCCGGTGAAGTGGGTGAAGGTGATGCCGGCCTGCTTGGTCACGTCGGTGAACGGGGCGGACGGCACCGACACCGCTTCCCGTTTGCCGGCCTGGCCGGGGTCTACCTTCGGCCCGGCGACGTCCGTCTTGCGGTAGAAGCGGTCGTAAGCGAAGTACCCGCCGACGCCGGCGGCGGCGAGCAGCAGGACGGCGAGCAGCACTTTGGCCGACTTATTCATAGAGAGGTCGCCCGTGGAATTCGTGGTGTCTGGGTTGTATTACGTCCCGGCCGCACTTCGTGTTCTGCTCGCTCCGCGAGCGGGTTCAGAAGACCGCTCGCGGAGCGAGCAGAACACCAGGGATTCCGCCATGCCCCGCTACCTGGCCGCCGCCTGCCAGACCGACTTCCCGAACCCGCAGCACCGGTCGGAGATCCCGGCCCGCGTCAACCGCATGCTGGCGATGACCGACCAGGCGGCGGTCGGGTACGCCCCGTTCGGGGACGTGCGGCTGGTGGTGTTCCCCGAGTTCGCCCACGCCGCCCCGATCTACGAGACGGTGGGCGAGCTGCTCGACAAGCTGGCCGTGCCCGTTCCGAACGAGCACACCGACCGCTACCACCGCAAGGCGAAGGAGCGGAACTTGTTCATCCAGACCGGCAGCTTCATCGAGGCTGACCCGAAGTACCCCGGCCGGGCGTTCAACACCACCTGCCTGATCGGGCCGGACGGCCTTCTTTACAAGTACCGCAAGGTGAACCCGTGGATCCCGTGGGAGGTGCACGCCAGCCCGCACGACATCCCCGGTTACGCCGAGCCGTTCTTCCCCGTCGCCGACACGGAGATCGGCAAGCTCGGGTGCGCCATCTGCTACGACTGGCTGTTCCCCGAGGCGATCCGCGAACTCGCCCTGCAAGGGGCGGAGGTGCTGATCCGCGTGTCGGCGTACATGGACCCGTGGGGCGCCACCCCGCCGATGGACTGGTGGACGGTGGTGAACCGCTGCCGCGCCTTGGAGAATGTGGCGTATGTGGTGGCGGCCAACCAGGGGGCGAGCCTGGGGCACTACCCGCCGTTCTCCTGGCCGGGCGGCAGCATGGCGGTGGACTACGACGGCCGCCTCCTCGCCCAGGCGGATCCGGGGCCGGGGGAGAAGATCGTGGTGGCGCCGATCGACATCGATGCCCTCCGGGCCGAACGCGAACGACGGACGGGCCACCACATGCTCGGCCACCTCCGCACCGAGACGCACCAGTTCGCCCACCGAACGGTCTACCCCGGCGGGCGAGCCACCACCGACGACCCTCTCACCATTGACGGCAACAACCGGTCGATCGCGGAGGGGAAAGGACGATGGCGGCCGTCTTGAGAGTGGTAGGCACACTCCGTGTGCCGTCATCCGAACGGCACACGGAGTGTGCCTACCACTCGCAGGCCACT
>CANJKY010000241.1 GCA_947474875.1 Gemmataceae bacterium | reverse complement strand
GGTCGTCCGGCGGGAACTGGTGACACGCGTCGGCGGGTTCCGGGCCGGGTTCGACGGCGCCCAGGACTACGACCTGGTGTTGCGGGCGACCGAGCAGGCGCGGCGGGTGGTCCACATCCCGGCGGTGCTGTACCACTGGCGGATGCACGCGGCCAGCACCGCCAGCAACAAGGGGAGCAAGAACTACGCGTTCGAGAACGGCAAGCGGGCGGTGGCCGAACACCTCGCCCGACTGGGCATCGACGCCTCCGTCCACGACGGGCCGATTCTGGGGACGTACCACCCCATCTACCACCTCCGCACCCAGCCGCTGGTGTCCGTCGTCATCCCGAACAAGGACCACCCGGACGTGCTCGCCCGCTGCCTGGACTCGCTGGCGAAATCCAGTTACGCCAACTACGAGGTGCTGGTCGTCGAGAACGGCAGCACCCGCCCCGAGACGCACGCCTACTATTCCGAAATTCGCCGCCAGCCGCACGTGCGGATCCTGGAGTGGGCGAAGCCGTTCAACTACGCGGCGGTGAACAACTTCGCCGCCAACCAGGCACGGGGCGAACTGCTTCTGTTCCTGAACAACGACATCGAAGCGATCAACCCGGACTGGCTGGAGGAGCTGGTGAAACTTGCGGTGCAGCCCGGGGTGGGGGCGGTCGGGGCGAAGCTGTACTATGCGGACGACACAATCCAACACGCCGGCATCGTCGTCGGAATGGGAGGCGTCGCTGGACACTCGCACCTGAACTTCCCCCGCACCGCCGCCGGGCACGGGCAGCGGTTGCTGTACACGCAGAACGTGGCGGCCGTCACCGGGGCGTGCTTACTCATGCCGCGGGCGGTGTTTACGGATGTCGGCGGGTTCGACGAGGGGTTCGTGCTGGCGTTCAACGACGTGGACCTGTGCCTCCAGGTGTTGGCCAAGGGCTATCGGGTCGTCTGGACGCCGGGGGCCGAACTGTACCACCTGGAGAGCAAAACCCGCGGGCCGGAAGACACGCCGGAAAAGCAGGCGCGCTTCAAGCGGGAGTTCGACCTGTTCCACGCGAAATGGGGAACTTTCCTGAAATCCGGCGATCCGTACTACAGTCCGCACTTCCGGCTAGACCGGCCGGATTTCGCGCTCAAAGCGGCGTGATCGCCCTCGTCGCCCCCGCCGGCACCGATGGTCGAACTCGCCCGCCCGCCCCAACTTGATGAGGGGTTGGGTGCGGATTCAGTGGAATTGCCCTCGCACGCCGACCAGCGGCGGGGGATATTGAAGGGAATCCCCCTTCCGGGTTATATTAACGAACATCGTTCTAGTTTCGGACATACCTCGATCATCACCCGGAGCGCATACATGCCGAGTCTCCCCTCGATCCGCACGTTCACCAACCTGGCCGTCGAGAAGCTGGAAGACCGGACTAACCCGGCCCCGCTGTACGTCGAGAACCACGTTTTGCTCGCCCCGCGACCGGAGTCCGATCCGGGCGGGGTGATCGCCGGCGTTCGCGCCACCGGGTTGGTGGACACGGTCAAGCCGATCGGGTTCGGCATCTACCTGGCCACCCTCAAGGCCGGGGTGACGGTGACCGCCGCCCTGCCGGCGGTGGGCGGGGTGGCGGGGGTGAAGTTCGCCGCCCCGGATTCCATCGCTTACCCGACGCTGGCCCCGAACGACACCGAGTTCGTGAACGGGAACATGTGGCACTTCCAGAACGTGGGCAAGGGCGGCAGCACGCCGGGGGCGGACATCCGCGCCACCCAGGGGTGGGACTTCTCCACCGGCAGCGGCAAGTTCAAGGTGGCGGTGTTGGACAGCGGGACCGAGTACACCCACCCGGACCTGGCGGCCAACATCTGGACCAACCCCGGGGAGGTCCCGGGTGACGGCATCGACAACGACGGCAACGGGTACGTGGACGACATCCACGGGTGGGACTTCGGGGACAACGACAACGACCCGCAGCCGGACACCGGCCAGTTCGGGGTGTCCGACACCCTGCTGCACGGCACGCACGTGTCCGGCACCGTAGGGGCGGTGGGGAACAACGGCATCGGGGTGGCCGGGACCACCTGGAGCGTTCAGATGATGGCGATCAAGATCGCCACCGGGTCCGGGGCGGGGGCGCCGAACAGCGGCACCATCTCGGCCATCGCGTACGCGGTGGCGAACGGCGCCAAGGTGATGAACTACAGCTACGGCGGGGGGAACGCGGTCAACCCGGCGATGGAACAGGCGCTGGCCGGGGCCGGCGCCAAGGGGGCCATCTTCGTGGCCGCCGCCGGGAACGGCGGGTACGACAACGACGCCAACGGGTGGTCGAACAACTTCGTGTCCGACAACGCGGTGGTGGTGGCGGCCAGCGACTGGGCCGACAAGCTCACCTCGTACTCCCAGTACGGCCCGGTGAACGTGGACATCGCCGCCCCGGGCGGCGACATCAGTCGGTACGGGGTGAACGAAGCCGGCATCCTGAGCACCTATCACAACGGCACGTACAAGTACTACCAGGGGACGAGCATGGCCACCCCGGTAGTGACCGGGGCGATCGCCAACTTCTGGGACGCCAACCCGGACTTCACCTACCAGGAGGTGATCGCCGCCCTCCGGGAGTCGGTCCGCAAGGCGCCGGGGTGGGACACCAAGGTCGGGTACGGCGGCATCCTGGATTTGGATGGGCTGATGTCCCGCGGCAACCTGCCCATCTACGCCACCGGGGCGGGGGCGGGCGGCGGGCCGCTGGTGAAGGTGTACCGCGGCACCGGCGGGCTGAAGACCCAGTTCTTCGCCTACGACCAGGGGTTCACCGGCGGGGTACGGGTGGTCACCGCGGACGTGAACGGGGACGGGACGGCGGACCTGATCGTCGCCCCGGGCCAGGGCGGCGGCCCGCACGTCAAGATCTACGACGGCAAGACGTTCCAGCAGATCGCCAGCTTCTTCGCGTTCGAGTCCGAGTTCCGCGGCGGGCTGTTCGTCGCCGCCGGGGACATGGACGGGGACAAGAAGGCGGAGATCATCGTGTCCGCCGACTTCGGCGGCGGCCCGCGGGTGTCCGTCCTCAAGCCGAACATCGAGGGCGACCACGTCGGGGCCACCACGGTCGCCAACTTCTTCGCCTACGACGTCGGGTTCACCGGCGGGGTGCGGATCGCCGCCGCCGACTTCACCGGGGACGGGCTGGCCGACCTGGCCGTGGCCCCCGGGCTGGGCGGCGGGCCGCACGTGAAGATCTTCTCCGGCCTCAGCCTGTTGGCCGGCCAGTACGACGAACCGGTTAAGACATTCATGGCCGGGGACGTGAACGGGCGGAACGGCCTGTTCATCGCCGGCGGGGACATGAACGCCGACAAGGTGGCCGACATCATCGTCGGGTCCGGGGCCGGCACCCCGGTGGTGCGGGTGTACGACGGGGTGAACCTGAACCTGTTCGTCCAGACGTTCCCGACCGGCGGGGAGGTGCCCGGACTGATCGTGGACACGACGAACATCGACGGCACCCTGAACAACCGCACGTTCCCGCTCAACCTGATCCCGCCGGCCGCCCCGCCCGGTCAGTTGCCGCCGACCACCGACAAGACGCAGCGACAGATCAGCGGGTACCTGTACGGCATCCGGGTGGGCACACACGACGTGAACAACGACGGGGTGGCCGACCTGTTGCTGGCCGCCGGCCCGGCCGACACCCCGACGGTGACGGTGCTGAACGGCAAGACGCTGCCCGAGATGCGGTCGTTCACCGCGTACGAGGACTTCTTCTACGGCGGGGTGTTCGTCGGCGGGGCCGGCGACCCGCCGCCGAAGGTGACGACGTAACGCCCGCGGGCCGTGCATGGACGACTTCATCGAGGTGTACCCGAACGCCCTCGACCCGGCCGCGTGCCAACAGATCGTGGCCCGGTTCGAGGCGTCCGGGCAGGCCGCCCGCGGGCGGACGGGGGGCGGGGTGGACACCGCCCTGAAGGACAGCTTCGACATCCCCGTCAGCGCCCGCCCGGAGTGGCAGGACGTGGCCGCCGCCCTCAACCGGGCGGCGTCGCTCGCTCTGCGGGAGTACGTCCGCAAGTACCCGTTCCTGCTCATCGGCCCGCTCGGCCTGCGGGTCCCCGGGCCGGATGGCCGCCCGCTGCTGGTGACCGCCGACACCTTCCCCACGCTCGCCGCCGACCAGTACCACGCCCTGCTCCAGCGGGCGTTCCGCCCGGGCACGATCAACCTGCAGAAGTACCTGGCCGGGAGCGGCGGGTACCCGCACTGGCACTCGGAGATGTACCCGGACGTCGGCCGGGCCGAGGCTCTGCACCGGGTCCTGCTATGGACGGTGTACCTGAACGACGTGCCCCAGGCCGGCGAGACCGAGTTCTACTACCAGAAGCGGGCGATCAAGCCGCAGGCCGGCGCCCTGCTCGTCGCCCCGGCCGGGTTCACCCACACCCACCGCGGGAACACCCCGGTCGGCGGGGACAAGTACATCGCCACCTCGTGGGTGCTGTTCCAGCGGGCGGAGGTGCTGTACGGCGGCCCGCCCCGGCCGCCCGGCTCATAGAATGACCGGACGGTTTTGGGGCGGTTCCGGTCTTGAACCGCCCCGCTCGCGTTTCCCTCCATGACCGCCGCCTCCGACCCCGCCCACGGCGGAAAACACCCTCAGTCGTTCTGGCTGTGGGTGATGTGCCTGACCGGGGTCGATTACTTCAGCACCCTCGGGTACCAGCCGTCCATCGCCGTGCAGAACGCCGGCCTGCTCACCCCGTTCGCCACGGTGGTGCTGGTGGCCGTCACCCTGTTCGGCGCCCTTCCGGTGTACCGGTACGTGGCCGGGCGGTCGTTCGAGGGGCAGGGGAGCATCGGCATGCTCGCCCGGCTGGTGAGCGGGTGGCCGGGCAAGATCCTGGTGCTGATGCTGCTCGGGTTCGCCGCCACCGACTTCGTCATCACCAAGACCATGTCCGCGGCCGACGCCGCCGTCCACCTGATCGAGAACCCGAACTGGCCGCTCCACCCGAAGGAGGGCGACCCGCCGCCAATGACCCAGCAGATCGGGGTGACCGTCGCGCTGCTGGTGCTGCTCGGCGGCACGTTCCTGAAGGGGTTCAAGGAGGTGATCGGGCTGGCGGTGGTGATCGTCGGCATGTACCTGGCGTTGAACCTGATCGTCATCGGGTTCGGGCTGAAACACCTGGTCGAACACCCCGACCTGTGGGACGCCTGGGTCGCCCGGCTGCGGGCCGGGGAGTGGCACCTGCCGCACAACCCGCTCGGGGCGGCCGGCGGCGGCGGGCTGGCGATCGCCGCCATCGCCCTGCTGGTGTTCCCGAAGCTGGCCCTCGGCCTGTCCGGGTTCGAGACCGGGGTGGCGGTGATGGGGCTGGTGAAGGGGCGGGCGGACGACCCCCCGGACAACCCCGCCGGTCGCATCGCCGGCACCCGGAAACTGCTGGTCACCGCCGCGGTGGTCATGTCCGCCATGCTGCTCGGCTCGTCGGTGGTGGTGAGCACGCTGGTGGAGCCGGACGAGATCACCCCGGTGTCGGCCGCCGGGGACCTGCCGACGGACGCCGCCGGCAAGCCGATCCACCACGTTGAGGACTGGCCGAAGAAGCCGGCCGCCGGGCGGGCGCTGGCGTTCATCGCCCACGCCGAGGGGCGGAACACGAAGGACATCAGCCCGCTGTTCGGGGCCACGTTCGGCACCGTCTACGACGTCAGCACCATCGTCATCCTCTGGTTCGCCGGGGCGAGCGCGATGGCCGGGCTGCTCAACCTGGTGCCGCAGTACCTGCCGCGGTACGGCATGGCCCCGGAGTGGACGCGGGCGGTGCGGCCGCTCGTGCTGCTGTTCACCGCTATCAACCTGCTCGTCACCTGGATCTTCAAGGCGAACGTGGACGCCCAGGGCGGGGCGTACGCCACCGGCGTGCTGGTGCTGATGACCAGCGCCGGGGTGGCGTGTGTGATCGACCGGTATCAGGCCCGTGCCGGCCGGTGGTACCGGCGGGTGAGCTGGCCGTTCGCCGCCATCACCGCCGTGTTCGTGTACACCACCGTGGCGAACGAGATCGAGAAGGGGTTCCAGGGGCTGACCATCGCCTCCTGTTTCATCGCCGCCATCCTGCTCACCTCGGCCGGGTCGCGGGTCGCCCGCGCCCGCGAGCTGCGGTTCGCCGGGTTCAAGGTGGCCGACCCGTCGTCCAAGCTGTTGTGGGACTCCATCCGCCACCTGGAGCTGACCATCCTGGTGCCGCACCGCCCCGGCCGCCG
>CANJKY010000240.1 GCA_947474875.1 Gemmataceae bacterium | reverse complement strand
GGCCATCCCCCGCCCCACCGCCGCCTGCCCCACCTGCGGCAACCACTCTTGCAGGTAGGTGTACCCGGAGCCGACGAACAGCAGGTCCGGGGCGGCGGCCTTCAGCTTCGCCGTCACATCGAGTTGCCGGGCCACGCCGACCAGCGGGTCTTCCGGCGGCAGGTAGCCGTCGGACGGCGGGAAGATGGCCGGCCGCTGGGTGTGCGGGTTGTAGTACGGGCTGCCGGCGGTGGTGCAGACCAGCTTGATTTCCAGCGTTTCTAGCAGTTTCACGAACCGGATCGGCTCGGTCAGGTCGATGCCGACGCCGGTGCCGTCCCCGCCGAAAGCGTACCGATACGGGCCGTCGCCCCAGGTTTCCGGCACCCCGGTGTTGTCCTCGCCGGGCTTGTACGGCACGAAGTCGAACGCGCTCAGCCGCACGCCGATGTCCAGTTTCGGCACGGTCGCCCGAATCCCCTGCACGATCTCGGTCAGGAACCGGGTGCGGTTCTCGAAACTCCCGCCGTACTTCCCCGGCCGGTCCACCGCACTCAGGAACTCGTGCCCCAGGTAGCCGTGGCAGTGCTTCACGTCCACGAAGTCGAACCCGGCGTCGGCAGCAAGTTTGGCGGCGGTCACGAAGTCCGAAACGAGTTGTGACACCTCGCTGTCACTCAGTACCGGGTGGTTCGGCGCCAGACCGAACTTTCGGTCCAACACCGGGTGACGGTACAGGGTCATCGGCTCGATCCGCTTCTTGTCGTTCGGACGTGCGAACCGCCCCGAGTGGGTGAGCTGCAACCCGACGAGCAAGTCGTCCGTGCGGCCGAACGCGGCGGCGTGTTCGCCCACCAGCGTCTCCCGGAGCTTCGTCAGGTCGGGCAGGTTGGCCGGGTTGATGACGAGTTGGTTCGGGTTGGCCCGACCGTCCGGCCGCACGGCCACCGCCTCCCCGCCCCAGATGAGCTTCGCCCCGCTCTGCCCGAACCGCCGCCAGCGGCGGATCGTCAGGTCACTCGGCTTGCCATCTGGTGTGCCGTCCCACCCCTCCATCGGCAAGATGGCGAACCGGTTGCCGATGTCGCGGCCGTTCACCGCCACCGGCTGAGCGAGCGGGCCGTTCGGGGTGATGCTCTCGTCGAACGGGATGTCGGCACCGACGGATTGTAGGTGCGCCCGGAAGGCGGCCGGGGTCTTCAGTTGCGCGACGCGCTTGATGTTGAGCGGCATGGGGACGATGTATGCCGCCCGGGGGCATGGGCCAGTCAGCCGGCTCGCCCCAACAGCTCCAGCGTCCGCTCGTCCCACTGGCCGCGGTAGAACTTCGCCAGCACCCGCTCGAACGCCGACCCCGGCGGGGACACGAGAGCGAACAGGGTGGCGCTCGACCGCAGCTTCAGGTCGTCCGGGAACCCGAAGATGTCGTTCGCGGTCTTCCCTTCGACGCTCACCGCCGCCTCCGCGCACGCGGTCAGCCGCGGGCCGAGCAGCGGGTGGGCCAGGTACGCCCGCGCCTCGTCCAGGCTGCGGACGGCGTACCGATTCGCCAGGTGACTGGTCCCCAACCCGACCAGTTGCGGGAAGATGTACCACATCCAGTGCGACAGCTTCCGCCCGGCGGCGATCTCGGCCAGCGCCCGCTCGTAGTCGTCGGCTTGCGCCTGCACGAACCGGTCCAGATCGAACGGGTCGGGGGTCATGATTCTCCTCCGCACGCTTCGAGCGCCCGGTCCAGGTCGGCCACCGTCTGGAACCGGTCGGCCGGGTCTTTCGCCAAACACCGGGCGACCGCCGCGGCCAGGTCCGGCGGCACGCCGGGCAGCGGCGGGGGCGGTTCATTCCGGTGCGCCGCCAGCATCTGGCCGAGCGACTTGCCCGAGAACGGCGGGCGGCCGGCGAGGGCGAAGTACGCCACCGCCCCCAGGCTGTACACGTCGCTGCGGGCGTCCACCGCCGCCTCCCCGGCCGCCTGCTCCGGGCTCATGTACGCCGGGGTGCCGAGGACGGTGCCGGTTCGCGTCAGCCGGTCGTCGGCGGCGGCCGACAGGTCGTGTACCAGGCCGAAGTCGAGCAACTTGGCCACGTCCGGCTGCCCGCCGGGGGCGGCCACGATCACGTTCCCCGGCTTCAGGTCGCGGTGGATCAGCCCGGCCGCGTGCGCCTCGCCCAGCGCCCCGCACACCTGCCGCAGCAGCCGCACCGCCCGCCCCGGCGGGAGCGGCCCGCCGGCCTTCACCAACTCGTCCAGCGTCGGCCCGTCCAGGTACTCCATCACGCAGTAGAACCCGCCGTCGTCCGCCCGCCCGTAATCATACACGCGGACGGTGTTCGGGTGGGTGAGGCCGGTGACCGCCTGCACCTCCCGCTCGAACCGGGCGGCCGTCAGCGGGCTGGCGGCCAGTTCCGGGCGGACGAACTTGACCGCGCACGGCCGCTTGAGCAGCCGGTGCTCGGCCAGCCACACCTCCCCCATCCCGCCTTCCCCGAGCTTCCGCTTGAGCGCGTACTGGCCGACCTCGGTCGCCCGCCGCTCGGCCTCGAACGCCCGCCGCTGGAGGGCGTCCGCCCGCGCCGCGGCGAACACCGCGATGGCCGCCGGGAAGAGCATGATGAGCGACCACTGCATGACCAGCGGGGGGAGGTGCCCGCCGTCGCGGAGCACCGGGTTGACGGCCACCGCGGCCAGACCTGTCCCCAGCGGCACGGCGGTGAGAACGGCCACCACCGCCAGGCTCCGCCGGCGGGTGTTGGGGATCAACACCCCGTAGGCCAGCACGAACGTGACGAACCCTTGCAGCGTGGCCAACGTGATGAACGCGATCGTCGCCGGGTCCGGCCCCAGGTGGACCAGGTCGTCGAACCGGTGGTACCCGGCGTTCGCGGCGTGGACGCCGAAACAGATCAACTCCCACGCCCGCAGCCCTTGGATGGAGATGCCCCGCCACCGCCACAGCACGACGGCACCGACCAGGCTTTCGAGCAGCGGTGGGGCGAGTTGCCACCACGCCCGCTGGTCCGAGTGGGTGAAGACGGCCTGGTTCTCGGGCGGGGCGGCGTACGTCAACACCGTGAGCAGGCTCGTGAACCCCAGGAATAGCAGGTGGACGAGGATCAACCGGGAGCGGAGCAGTTGCCGCCGCTCTTCATCGAACCGGCGGGCTGGCGGTGGGCGGGTAGCGGCGGCGGCGGAGACGGTGGTCATTCCCGCGGACGGGGCGAAGGGGACGGTGTGGTCGGCGGGCAAAGTCGGCATTGCGGTCACTCGCACCGTCGAACGGCCGGGTTATGATACCGGGCGGGAGGGCGACCCATGACCGAGCGGCAGGCGCTGGTGAAGGCGATGCTGGCCGAGCCGGACGACGACCTGCCGCGGCTGGTGTTCGCCGACTGGCTGGACGAGAACGGCGACCCGGACCGGGCGGAGTTCACCCGGTTGCAGGTGGAAGCCGGGCGACTCACGGGGGAGGGCGGCCACCGACTACTCATGCAAGCGGGCCAACTCCTGGGCCGGCACTGGGAGCAATGGGTCGGGCCGCTGTACCCACTGGTCTGGGACGACGGCATGACCCTGTACCACCTGTTCCGCCGCGGGATGCTGACCTACCTGGCCGTCCGGGAGGACGAGTTCATCCGCCCGCAGGTGCAGGAGCAACTGGCCGGGTGGGCGGCGGACAACGGCATCGAGCGACTCGTCCTGCACCGGGATGAATCCGTCCGCTCCTCGTGGTCCAGGCTGGGCATGCTAGCCGGGGTGTTGGTGAACACCCTGCGGGGGAAGTACGCCGCCGGCGAGCGGCCCGTACTGGAAGTGGCAGCCAGCCCGGTGCTGGCGTCCGTTGCGGCTCTCGATGTGACCGGGCCTACGGCCGACGACCAGTGCCTCCGCGTGCTGGCCGACTCGCCGCACGTCGGCCTGCTGTCCACCCTCATCCTGAACGACCCGCACTGCACCGACGCCGGGCTGGACGCGTTGTCCCGCGCCCACCACCTACAGAACCTGCGGGCGCTCAACCTGAACGTGAACGGCCGGGTGCGGTTCAAGGCGGATTGGGTGTTGAAGGTGCTGGCGAGCGACCGGCTGCCGAAGTTCACGTCGCTCGGTCTGGGGGGCAACTGGCCCGCCGGGTTCGACCTCGCCCGGATCTTGCACCACCCCGCCGCCGGGCGGTTGACGAGTCTGCGGCTGGAAACGGCGGACGCACTCCGGGTGGTGGCACAAAGCCGATACCTGACCCGGCTGGGGTCGCTCGAACTGACCGGCCGGCAGGTGGTGCTTACCAGCGAGGGGGTGAACGCGTTGTTGACGAACCCGGCACTCGCTGGGTTGCAAACGTTGCGCATCTGGCTGATGTACGACGGGAACTTCCGCATCACTCAGGATGACGTGGCCCGGCTCCGCGCCCGCTTCGGCCCCGACATCGGCATCGGCGGGTGATACTCGTCTTCAGCCGCGGAGCGGCGTACGCCCGTAGCCTGGGGTGACGGAGCGAAGCGACGGAACCCCAGGACAGGCCCCCAAATGCACAAGCCCCGGAGGGGCGCCCGGCCACCACACCGGGCGCCCCTCCGGGGCTTGTTTCACTCGTTTCCCCATTCCTGGGGCTTCCGCCCCAGGCTACACCCGGCCGCCGCTCCGCGGCTTGATCCCACAAACTCTCACCGCACTCAGGCAGGTGGCAGCCGCGGCTCTCGACGTGACCCGTGCCAGATGCGGAGCAACTGCACCTGCGACACGTCCTCCCGAACCCGATAGAAGAGGCGGTACGACCCGCACACGATCTCCCGCGTCCGGCCGCTCCGGTCCCGGTCGTACACCGGCCCGATGTACGGTAAGCGGCTCAATACGGCGGTGGAATCGAGGATCTGCTGGCGGACGGTTTCGACCCCGGCCGGGCTGCGCTCGGCCAGTCCGCGGATGACCGTCTCGAAATCGTTGACCGCCAGTTCGGACCAGACTACCTGGAAGTCCATGCCGCCGACCTCCGGGCCACCTCGTCCTGGGGGACCAGCCGCCCGGCATCGGCCGCCGCCTCGCCCCGCTGGATGGCGGCGAGAATGGCCAACTCCTCGCTGATCTCGTCCAGGGTGGCGGTCTCGGGCATCCGCTGAAGTGCCTGGAGGGCCGTTTCTTTCGCCGTCGGCGTCGCGGGCGGGGTGGTCATGTCGGATACCTCCGGGGTCATTGTACCCGCTACCGCTTCGCCTCGTCTTTCTCCGTCACCGCGTTCAGGATGGCGGCCAGCACCTGGTCGGACGTGATGCCCTCGGCCTGCGCCTCGAAGTTCATCAGCACCCGGTGCCGCATGGCCGGGAAGTACACGCTGCGGACGTCCTGGAAGCTGACGTTGAACCGCCCCTCCAGCAGCGCCCGCACCTTGCCCGCCAGGATGAGCGACTGCGCCCCCCGCGGGCTGGCCCCGGCCCGGAAGTACCGGTTCGCCTCGGCGGTGGCGTACTCGGTGTTCGGGTGGGTGGCGAGCAGCAGGCGGATGGCGTAGTCCTGCACCGGGGCGGCCACCAGCACCTCCCGCACCAGTTGCATCCAGGTGGAAATCTCGTCCGCGTCCATCACCTTGTTGACGGTCGGGTTCTCGTTCCGGGTGGTGCGGTCGAGGATGCGGTTCAGCTCCTCGCGGGTGGTGAACGGCACCAGCAGCTTGAACAGGAAGCGGTCGAGCTGGGCCTCGGGCAGCGGGTACGTGCCCTCCTGCTCGATCGGGTTCTGGGTGGCCAGCACGAAGAACGGGTGCGGCAGCTTGTGCGTCGTCCCGCCGACCGAGATGGTCCGCTCCTGCATCGCCTCCAGCATGGCCGACTGCGTCTTCGGGATGGCCCGGTTGATCTCGTCGGCCAGCACGATCTGTGCGAACAGCGGGCCGGGCTGGAACCGCCGCTCCCGCTTGCCGTCGTGGGACTCCAGGATGACGTCCGTGCCGACGATGTCACTCGGCATCAGGTCCGGGGTGAACTGCACGCGGACGAACTTCAGGTCGAGCACCTGTGCCAGGGTGCGGATGAGTAGCGTCTTCCCGAGTCCGGGCACGCCCTCCAGCAGCACGTTCCCGCCGACGAACAGGGACGTCAGCACGCCGCGGACGATCTCCGGCTGGCCGACGATCACTTTGCCGATCTCGGCTTCGAGGGCGGCGAACCGGGTGCGGAACTCGGCGGCCCGTTCGGCCATCGGGGCGGTGGTGCTCATGCCGGAAATGGTAGGGCGGACGAGCCGCGACCGCCCGGGAGCGGGGCAAATACCCCGCGCCCG
>CANJKY010000239.1 GCA_947474875.1 Gemmataceae bacterium | reverse complement strand
GACCACGTTACGCCGCGTACACCTCCAGGAACCCCCGCAGTTGCTCCGCCAGCAGCGGCTTCAGCTTCTCCGGCTTCAGGTCGTCGGCGGTGACGAACTTCAGCGTCACCACGTCCACCCCCTCCCACCTCTCGCGGTCGATGGCCGGGTCGCGGCCGACGCCGTCCCACTTCGCCAGGTTGAACTGTGACTGTTTGGCCGGCAGCCACACCTCCAGCGCCGCCGCGTCCTTCGTCTTCACCCGCACCCAGAAGCGGTTCGACTGCGGCACCCGCACGGTGATCGCGTCCACTACGTCCCACCCGACCTTCAGTTTCGGCTCGATGTCGCGGAGCAGCTTGAGCAGCTTCGGCAGCAAGGCCTTGTCCCACTTCCGCCCCTTGCCCGGCGGGAACCCCTTGTCCCCCAGGTGCCACTTCTCGCCGTCGATCTTCCATGGCATGGCCGCCTCGATCTTGGCCGCCACCGGCCCGCCCCCGCCGATCAGCTCGCCGAACGATTCGACGCACTGCTTCAGGAATGCCCGGAACGTCGGCGTTTCCGTCTCCTCTTTCTTCACGATGGTGACGACCACCGTCTGCCCCGGCCCGCGGCCGTCGTTCGTCACCTCGACCCGGTGGTCGCGGTTGTACCCCTCGTGGCCGGGGTAGTCCGAGAGCGGACGGAGCTTGAGGGCGGCGGCCAGGTCGGCCGTCTTGAAGGCATTGCGGCGGACGCGGAAGCACAGTTTCAGGTACGCCTCGTGCCCGGTCATGGCGTGCAGGAACCAGCCGAGCGTCTTCTTCGGCGGGGCCACCTCCACGATGGTGCGGTGGTTCCAGTTCGTCTCGCCCCACTCGCCGAGCGCTTCGACCTGCTCGACCACGCTCAGCAGGGCGTCACCGTTCCACTTGATCGGCGTGCCCTTGGTGGTAATGCGGTCCTTCGTGTGCCACCGGATGCCGTCCAGTTCCCACGGCAGCTTGGCGTCCTTGCCCACGTCGGTCAGGTCGATGTCGCCGAGCTTTTCGGCCAGCGCTTTCAGCGGGTCGAACTTCGGCCGCTCGGCGAACGGCCCGGCTTCCAGCACGCCCGTCAGGATGCGGCCGGTGTGCGACTCGGCGACCGTGGCCACGTCCTCCGGCGTGCCGACGGCGACCACCCGCCCGCCGTTGATGCCCGCCTCCGGCCCCATGTCGACGATCCAGTCGGCCGTCTTGATCACGTCCAGGTTGTGCTCGACCACGATGACCGTGTTGCCCAGATCGACGAGCCGGTGCAGCACGTCGAGCAGCTTCCGCACGTCGTCGAAGTGCAACCCGGTCGTCGGCTCGTCGAGCAGGTACAGCGTCTTGCCGGTGCTCGGCCGGGCCAACTCCGCCGCTAGCTTCACCCGCTGGGCTTCCCCGCCGCTCATGGTCGGTGCGGGCTGACCCAACTGCATGTACCCCAGGCCGACATCCGCCAGGGTTTGCAACACCCCGCGGATCTTGGGGATGTTGCCGAACAGCTCCAGCGCGTCGGCGATCCTCATGTCGAGGACGTCGGCGATCGTTTTGCCGTGGTACTGCACGAGCAGCGTTTCCGGGTTGTACCGCTTGCCGTGGCAGGTGTCGCATTCCACCCACACGTCCGGCAGGAAGTGCATCTCGATCTTCTTCTGCCCGTTCCCCTCGCACGCCTCGCACCGTCCGCCTTTCTGGTTGAAGCTGAACCGCCGCGGGTGGTACCCCCGCACCTTGCTCTCCGGCAGCCGGCTGAACAGTTCGCGGATCAGGTCGAACACGCCGGTGTAGGTGGCCGGGTTCGAGCTGGGCGAGTTGCCGATCGGGTCCTGGTCGACGTTGATGATCTTGTCGAGGTGGTCCAGTCCGAGGATGTCGTCGTGGGCGGCGCCGGCGGTGCGGGCGCGATTCAGCCGTCGGGCGAGGGTGTTGTATAGCACCTCGTTGATGAGCGAGCTCTTGCCCGACCCGCTCACCCCGGTGACGGCCACGAAGCAGCCGAGCGGCAGGTGGACGTCCACGTTCCGCAGGTTGTGCTGCCGGGCGCCGAGGATGGAAACGGAGTTGAGCGTGGGGAACTCTAACCGCTCCCGCAGTTGCTCCGGGTCGAGGTCCTGCAACTGCGCTTCGCCTTCTCCGGTGTGAACGACTCGCCGGTTCGTCGGCACCGGGATCGACAGCTTGCCGCCGAGGTACTGCCCGGTGAGCGACTGCTTTGCCTTCAGCACCTTGCTCGGCGGGCCGGCGGCGGTGATCTCGCCCCCCTGGTCGCCGGCGCCGGGGCCGAAGTCGAGCAGGTGGTCGGCGCTCTCGATCACCTCGCGGTCGTGTTCCACCAGCAGCAGAGTGTTGCCGAGGTCGCGGAGGTGGTGCAATGCCGCCAGCAGCCGCTGGTTGTCCCGCGGGTGCAGGCCGATGGTCGGCTCGTCCAGCACGTACAGCACGCCGGTGAGGCCGCTGCCGATCTGCGACGCCAGCCGGATCCGCTGCGCCTCGCCGCCGGAGAGCGTCGGCCCCTTGCGGTCCAGACTGAGGTAGTCCAGGCCCACGTCCACCAGGAACTTCACTCGGTTGACTACCTCACGCAGCACCTCGCCGATCACCTGCTGGTCGTGCTTGCTCAACTTGATCGTCTGGAACAGCCGCAGCGCCTCGCCGAGTGGTTTGGCGCAGGTGTCGCGGAGGGTAAGGCCGTTGAACCGGGTGGCCGCTGCGTCCGGTCGCAGGCGTGCCCCGTGGCAGGCGTTGCATGGAACCTCATCAACGATGTGGTCCAGTCGGAAGCGATAGATGAAGCTGACGCGGCTGGCCTCGTCGATGGCCGGGAATAGGCCCTTGTACTGGAACTTCGCCCCTGGAACCGCCCGCCTCCAGCCACGCTTCCCCCGTCCCTTGTAGCACCACCCGCTGCTGGGCCGGCTCCAGTCCCTCCCACGGCGTGTCCAGGCTGAACCCGCCGTGCTTCGCAATCGCCTCGGCGAACGGCAGCCACGGGCTGCCCTCCTCGCAACTCGGCCACGCGGTGACGACCGCCTGCCGCAGGGACAACGCCCTGTCACCGATGAGCAGGTCGACGTTCGCCCCCCGCTGGAAGCCCAGCCCCTCGCACGTCGGGCACCAGCCGAGGGGGGAGTTGAAGCTGTAGTTGTGCGGGTTGAGCATCTCGTAGCTGGTGCCGCAGTTGTCGCACGCCAGGTGCTGGCTGAACCGCTCCACCTTCCACTGCGTCTCGTCCTTGTCCTGGTCGACGAACGCGAGGTGCATCACCCCGTTGCCGAGCGATAGCGCCTGCTCCACGGCTTCGGCGATCCGCCCGCGGGTGTTCGGGCGTACCACGTTACGGTCCACCACCACCTCCACCCGGTGCTTGCGGCGGTGGTCGATGGCCGGCGGCTCGTCCACGCCGTAGCTCTTGCCGTCCACCCGCATCCGCACGAACCCGGCCCGGCGGATCTCGTCCCAGATGGCCTCGTACTTCTCCTGCCCCTTCCGCTCGATCGGGGCCATGACGTAAATCTTCGACCCGTCCGGCAGGCCGGTGATGCGTTCGACGATCTCGTCGGTCGTCTGCGTGCCGATCGGGATCTGGCACTTCGGGCAGTACCGCTGACCCAACCGGGCGTAGGCGATCCGCAGGTAGTCGTAGACTTCGGTGATGGTGCCGACGGTGGACCGCGGCGACTTGCTCGTGGTCTTCTGCTCAATCGCGATCGCCGGACTGAGGCCGGAGATGTGTTCCACCTTCGGCTTCTGCACCTGCCCGAGGAACTGCCGGGCGTAGCTGCTCAAACTCTCGACGTACCGCCGCTGCCCCTCGGCGTAGATGGTGTCCATCGCCAGCGACGACTTGCCCGACCCGGACGGCCCGCAGAACACGGTCATCTCGTTCCGTGGGATGCGAGCGTTCACCGACTTCAGGTTGTGCAGCGATGCCCCTTCGATGTCGATGTGCGTGATTTCCTGTTCGTTACTCGTTACTCGTTTGTCGTTATTCGGCTTCCGCCCCTTCGCCTTGCCGGTCGAGTCCGACTTCCGATTAACGGCAAACGACGAACGAAGGACGGGCTTCAGCGCGACGCCGGTGAACGACATGTCGTGCGCCGCGATATGTTCCGGCGTCCCGGTTGCCACCACCCGCCCGCCGCCGCTGCCGCCCTCAGGCCCCATGTCGATGATCCAGTCGGCCGTCTTCATCACGTCCAGGTTGTGTTCGATCACCAGCACCGTGTTCCCCTGGTCGGCGAACCCGTGCAGCACCTCTAGCAGCTTGCGGATGTCCTCGAAGTGCAGGCCGGTCGTCGGTTCGTCCATGATGTACAGCGTGCGGCCGGTGCCGCGTCGGCACAGTTCTTTCGCCAGCTTCACCCGCTGGGCCTCGCCACCGGAGAGCGTCGGCGACGGCTGGCCGAGCTTGATGTAGTCGAGGCCCACGTCGTGCAGCGTCCGCAACATGGCGTGGATCTTCGGCACGTTCTCGAAGTGCCCGACCGCCTCGCCGACCTCCATCTCCAGCACTTCGTGGATGTTCCGCCCGCGGTACCGCACCTGGAGCGTTTCGCGGTTGAACCGCCGCCCCTCGCACACCGGGCACGTCACCCACACGTCGGCCAGGAAGTCCATCTCCAGTTTGTTCGCGCCGTTCCCCTCGCACGCCTCGCACCGCCCGCCCTCGCGGTTGAAGCTGAACCGCCCGGCGTCGTATCCGCGGAGTTTGGCGTCGGGCATCTGGGCGAACAGCTGTCGAATCTCGTCCCACACCTTGATGTAGGTGGCGGGGTTCGACCGCGGGGTGCGGCCGATCGGCGTCTGGTCGATGTCGATCACCTTGTCGATCTGTTCCGCCCCGACGATCTTGTCGTGGGCACCGACCGTGTGCGGGGTGTCGTCGCCGTTCTCGTCGTCACTTGCGGTATCGGCCGGCTGACGCCGGCCGCTCGCCAGAACGTGCGCCCGCAGCGCTTCCATCAGCACGTCGTTCACCAGCGACGACTTGCCCGACCCGCTCACGCCGGTGACGACCGTGAACTTGCCGAGCGGAATGTCGACGGTCACGTCCTTCAGGTTGTTGTGCTTCGCCCCGACGATGCGGATCGCCTTGCCGCTGCCTTGGCGGCGCTGGGACGGAATGGGGATCGTCTTGGCCCCGGTCAGGTATTGCCCGGTCGGGCTGGCCGGGTTGGCCAGCACCTCTGCTGGCGGGCCGGCGGCCACGATCTCCCCGCCGCGGACGCCCGGCCCCGGCCCGAAGTCCACGAGGTAATCCGCCGCCCGCATGGTGTCCTCGTCGTGTTCCACCACGAGGACGGTGTTGCCCATGTCCCGCAGCCTCAGGATGCTGTTCAGCAGCCGCTGGTTGTCCCGCGGGTGCAGGCCGATGCTCGGCTCGTCGAGGATGTACAGCACGCCGACCAGCCCGCTGCCGATCTGCCCGGCGAGCCGGATGCGCTGGGCCTCACCGCCGGAGAGAGTGGGCGCGGAGCGATCTAAGCTCAGGTAGTGCAACCCGACGTTCAGCAGGAAGCCGACCCGCGCGCGGATCTCTTTGAGCAACTCCCCCGCGATCTGTTTCTGCACCGGGTTGAGCGTCGTCTCGTACCGATCCAGCCACGGCACCAGATCGCCGATCGACATGCCACCGAGTTCGATGAGCGTCTTGTCGCCCACCCGCACGTTGCGGGCCTGCGGGTTCAGCCGTTGGCCGTGGCAGGCCGGGCACTTCAGCACCCGCATGTACTTTTCGAGCTGCATCCGCCGCGGGCCGGCCGTCGCCTTCTTGAACTGGGCCACCAGTTGCGGGACGACCCCCTCCCACTTGCCGCTGTGCTTCCAGATCTTGCCGAACCGCTGCTTCCACTCCCACACGATGTGCGCGTCGCCGCTGCCGTGCAGGAGCAGCCGCTTGTGCTCGGCCGGCAGTTTCTTCCACGGCGTCTTCAGGTCGATGCCGAGCGACTTGCCGACCCCGTCGTAGATGTGCTTCCGCCA
Source organism: Gemmataceae bacterium (assembly GCA_947474875.1). Classification (GTDB taxonomy): domain Bacteria; phylum Planctomycetota; class Planctomycetia; order Gemmatales; family Gemmataceae; genus JALHQU01. The sequence continues at coordinate 296 of CANJKY010000239.1, read as the reverse complement.
CTTGCCCATCCCCTTGAGCGACCCGACGAGCGGGATCGCCCCGTCGTAGAAGCTGACCGAGTCGTCGGGGATGAGCAGTCCCTCGGCGAAGGTGAACTGGCTGCCGAGGCCGTCGCACGCCGGGCACATGCCCTGCGGGTTGTTGAAGCTGAACAACTGCGGACTCGGCGGCTCATAGCTGATGCCGCAGTGCGTGCAGGCGTAGTGTGCCGACAACAGAAGGTCGGCGGGCAGATGCCCCTCTCCACTGGAACCGCGACCGGAGGGAGCGGGTGGAGTTGGCTTCTCCCCACCCG
>CANJKY010000238.1 GCA_947474875.1 Gemmataceae bacterium | reverse complement strand
GGTGCCACGAAGACCTTTCTTCCGTGGCACCGGCGGCCCGCCGGTGTTTGCCCTACTCGTGCCGCAGGGCCTCCACCGGCTGCACCCGCGCCGCCCGCCGGGCCGGGTACACCGCCGCCAGGGTGGTGAGCACGGCGGCGAACAGCACCACCGCCGCCGGCAGCCACCCCGGCCAGGCGAACACCGTGTCGCTCAGCAGTTTCCCCTCCCCCCGTTGGTGTTCGATCAGCCGGATCACCCACCCGTTGCTCGGCACCGACAGCCCCCACGCGGCCAGCAGCCCGGCCAGCCCGCCGGTCAGCCCGATCACCGCCCCCTCCAGCAGGAACAGCGCCAGGATGTGCCCGTCGCGGGCGCCGACCGACTTCCACACGCCGATCTCCTTCGTCCGCTCGAGCACGCTGGTGAACAGGGTGTTGGTGATGCCGATGGCGGCCACCAGGAGCGAGATGAGGGCGAACAGGTTCAGCCCGGCCGAGATGAGCGTCACCTCCCGCTTCACCGACTTGTAGAACCGCAGCCCGTTGAAGCTCTCCAGCCCGATCGCCTCGACCCGCTGCACCACCCCCTCCAGGTCGCCGCCCGGCCGCACCTTCACCCCCACGTCCGGGTACCCGAGGGCGGCGTACTCCGGCACCTGGGCGAACAGCTTCTGCTCCCCGGCCGGGCCGAGCAGCACGTCGTTCGCCGGCATCGCCCGCCCGGCGAGCAGGTCGGCCGGGTCGAACTTCTTCTTCGCCGGCAGCCGCGTCACCCCGACGATCGTCACCTCGACCGCCGCCGTGTACTCCGGCTCGGACCACCGCAGCGGGGTTCCCTGCTTCGGCTTCTCGCGGGCCTTCATCACCGCCTTCACCGCCGCCTTTTCGAACTCGCTCAGGTCGAACTTGTCGATCTGCTGCGGCAGTTGGCGGGCGATCTTGTCCAGGATTTCGGCCTGGGTGCGGCTCACCTCCTCCTGGGCCGCCCCCGGCGCGAGCAGGGCGGCCACCGACCCGGCCTTGGCGAACTCGCCCACCCCGAGGACCACCCGCAGCTTCTGCCCGACCGCCGCCCGCATCTGCTCGTCCGTTTTCAGCCCCAGGTTGTACAGGGCGTACTCGGACACCACCGCCTCGTCCGCCGCCGCCGGGTTTGGGCCGCGGCCGAACAGCAGGTGCGAGTCTAGCGGCGGCTCGAAGTCGTCCAGCCGGCCGGCGTACACCAGCCCGCCGCCCCGCCTCTCGCCGAGCGTCAGTTGGGCGTACTGCACCCGGTACGCGATCACGTCCTGCACGTCCGGCGTCCGCTTCAACTGGTCGATGTGCTCCCGCGTCACCAGCGTCACGCGGGTGGGCCGGTGGGAGTTGCGGTAGTCGTCGATCAGCCGCTGCCGCAACCGCTCGCGGCGGTCGGCCGGCAGATCAGGTGGAACCGCAATCCGTTCCGGCGGGATGTCCTCCTCCTTCAGGTCGCCGCGACCGAAGTTCGGCGGGTGGACGTTCACCCACCAGAACTCGCGGTGGGCGGTGAACTCGTTCTCCACGAACGCCCGCAGCCCGACCCCCAGGGCCAGGCTGAACGCCAGGGCGGTGGTGCCGACGGTGACGCCGAGCAGGGTGAGGGTGGTGCGGGCCTTCTGCCGCCACAGCCCGCCGACGGCGGCGGCCAGCAGGTCGCGGGTGCGCATGGGGAAAGTGTAGCGAGACGTGCGTGTTAGAACTCGACCACGTGCGGCCAGGTGGTGGGCACGGCGAACGCCTTGCCGTCGCCGATCCGCCCGGTGCGGGCGGCCTTGGCCGCCGCCGCCGTCACCTCCTCCGCCCGCCCCCGCTCCACCCACACGCTGATCTCCACCTTCGGCAGGTACGCCATGCTGTACTCGCTCCCGCGGTACCGGTCCAGGTACCCCTTCTGCCGCCCGTACCCCTTCGCCTCCCGCACCACCCCGGCCGCCACCCCCAGTTCCGAGCACACCCGCAGCACCGCCTCGGCCACGAACGGCCGGACCACGAACAGCAGTTGCACCATCCCGTCGGCGTCGGTCACGGCGAACCTCCGTCACTTCGGCCGGTCGGCGGTCTTGCCGAGCGCCTCGGCCACCCCCGGCCGGGTGTCCGGCGGGCCGCCGAGCAGCTTCTTCACCGGATCGTACCCGCCGAGCACCTGCCGCATCAACCGTTCGGCCACCGGATCGAGCGCCGGGGGCGAGTCCGCCCGCCGGCTCTCCAGCACGCACGAATAGTCTCGTAGCCCGAACCGGTACCGCACCCGCGTCTCGTGTTCGGTGTGCCAGCCGGGGGAATCGGCCGTGGGGCGGGCGGCCAGGCGGTACTGCGGCGGGGCCGTGAGTGGTGGCAGTTCCACCCGCTCGACCGGGTTCCCGAGCAGGTCCACCAGCCCGACCCGCACGTCGATCCGCCCGCGGTGCAGCAGGTGCCAGTAGAAGTGGATGCCCTCCTCGGCGTTCAGCTCGCCCAGTTCAGTCGGCCCGCTCACCCAGGCGATGCTCGCCCCCGGCGGGACGGCCCGCTCGACGTGTTCGAGCATGTCCCACAGCGCCCGCGACCGGGCCTGCACCTTCTCCTGGCGGTTTGCCCCGGCCACCACCACCGCCACCAGCCCGACGCCCACCCCGGCCCACGCCGTTCGCACCGGCCAGGTTTGCGACAGGGCGATCAGCCGGGTGAGTAGCACCGCCAGCAGCACGTCCACGCCCCACACCGCCGGCATGGTGTACCGCCCGGACATGATGTTCACCGGCAGGTAGACGATGAACCCGCACCCCAGGAGGAGGAGGGCGGTGAGGATCGAAAGTCGAGGGACAGCCGTCCCTCGGCTTTGGTGCCGGTGCCTTGCCAAAGTGACTAACGTCAGTAGCACCCCGGCGGCCAGGAAGTCGACCCCGGCGGCGCCCTTCAGCCACAGCAGGAACTGCCCGGCCTGCTCCCACGACGGCCCCGGCGTCTGGTAATACCCGGGGTGCCAGTGCAGCTTGAAGTACACGAAGTGCGCCGCCGGCAGCAGCACCGGCAGCAGGTACGCTGCCGCCCGCAGGCCGTTCCGCCGCACCGCCGTTCGCCACGGCTGGCCGTCGGTCCAGGTGCGTAACAGGAGCATCGGCGGGACGAGCGCCACGAACGTGTTCTTGCACCCGAGCGCCATCAGCAGGGCGAGGACCGCCCCCACGTCCCACCGCCACGCCCGCGGCGAGGTGGCCGCCTTCCGCGCCGCCACCAGCGCGAACAGGGCGTAGGGCATCGCCACCCCCTCCGCCAGCGTCAGGCTCGTCCAGATCTCGTTCCGGTACGGGTTCCACATGGCCGCGGCCGCCGCCATGAGCGCCGCCGCCGGGTGCAGCTTCAGCTCCCGCATCAGCCAGAGCAGCATTACCGCCGCCAGCGCGCACCACCCCAGCCGGGTGGCCCGCCACGCCACCGGGTCGTCGGCGAACAGGTTGGCCGCCAGTTGCCAGTGCGCCCACACCGCCGGGCGGAACGGGCCGAGGTGTTCGACGTTCGCCACCACCTTCCGCCACCACAACTGGACGTGTCCGCCGACGGTCAGCCCGGTCGTCGGGTACACCAGGTTGCCGTCGTCCATGAAGTCGAACGGGGCGTTCAGGGTGGGCAGGTAGCCGGCGGCGAGCAGCAGCCCGCCGGCGATCACCCAACCGGGGAACCGGGCGGGGGTGGCGGGCGGGGGGGTGGGGTCGGTCATCGGGGCGCCTCCGTGCGCTGGCCGCGGAGTGTAACCCGAAGCGGCGAACGGCGGAAAGGCCGATTCGGGCGGGACCGCCGCCCCACCCGCCCTTGTCTCGGCGGGGCGTTCGCCCTAAGATTCGGTTCTTCGGCGCTCACCTTGACCGCCGGCTCTCGCGCGCTCCGCCGACGCGCGGCAAGGGCCGGCCCGGACGCCGCGGCTGTCTGCCGCCGGCATCCGCACCGATAGAGAGGTTTGCCGTGACCGCGACCGCACCCGAAAACCTGATCGATTTGAAGGCCCTGTTGGTGGAGCGGGAGGAGTTCGAAGGGGCGATGGTGTCCAAGCTCCGCGAGGGGCTGGCCCAGGGGCCGAACCAGATCCGCGCGCTCAAAGACATCCGCGAGACGCTGCACAAGCGGCTGGCGTCCGCCGCCGGCCCGCAACTCAAGAAGCTGCATCTGAAGCTCGGGGTGGCGTACTACTACCTCGGCCAGACGCAACTGGCGCTCGACCACCTGAAGCAGTCGGAGGGGCCGCTGGCGGCGTTCTTCCAGGGCCGCACGCACGCCCTGCGGGGGGAGTACGACGACGCCCTGAAGGCGTTCGAGAAGGCGGAGAAGACCGGGTACGCCGCCCAGCAGGTGCAACTGCAGCGGGCCGGGGTGCTGCGGCTGCAGGGCGAGACGACGCAGGCGAAGGGCATCCTGGTGAAGCTGAAGGATATGGCCGCGCACAACGCCGAGTACCACTACCAGGACGGCGGCATCGCCGAGGCCGAAGGGGACGCGGTGCGGGCGGCCGGCAGCTACGAGCGGGCTGTGCAGCTCGACCCGATGCACGCGGCCGCCCTGTTCCGCCTCGGGTTCCTGAACGACCTGGCCGGGAACGACGACGCGTCCATCGACTACTACGAGCGGTGCCTGAAGCACCCGCCGGTGGGCAAGGGGGTGCTGCAGAACCTGGGGGTGCTGTACGAGGACCGGGAGCAGTACGACAAGGCGTCCGAGTGCTACCGCCGGCTGGCCAAGGCCGACCCGGCGGACGAGCAGGCCCGCATGTTCGTGCGGGACGTGGACGCGGCCAAGAACATGTATTACAACGCCGACGAAGAGCAGGTGAGCATCCAGATCCGGCAGGTGATGGAGACGCCGATCACCGACTTCGAGCTGAGCGTGCGGAGCCGCAACTGCCTGAAGCGGATGAATCTCCGCACCCTCGGCGACCTGACCCGGGTGACCGAGGCGCAGCTGCTGGCGAGCAAGAACTTCGGCGACACCAGCCTGGAGGAGATCCGGGCGGTGATGGTGGCCAAGGGGCTGCGGATCGGCCAGTCGCTCGACCAGGGGCAGCAGTACGAGATGCGGTACCGCCCGCAGACCAACCTGTCCCCGGAGGAGCAGGCGCTGCTAAGCAAGCCGGTGAGCGAGCTGAACCTGAGCGTGCGGGCGCGGAAGTGCATGAACCGGCTGAACATCACCACCCTGGGCGAGCTGTGCCAGCGGACGTCGGACGAGCTGATGGAGGCGAAGAACTTCGGCGTCACCTCGCTGCGGGAGGTGCAAGAGAAGCTGACCGCCCTCGGGCTGAAGCTGCGGGGGGATTGACCCGGCAGGGCGGCCCGGCAACGCCGCAAGCGGCGAAACCACGCCGCTTGCGGCGTTGCCGGACCGCCGTTTACCGCACCACGTTCGGCGACTTTATCGCCATTGGCAGTGTCACCGGTAGCGACTCCAGCTCGTTCGCTCTAAGCGGCCGCACCTCCACCGCGTACACCCGCTTGCCGTAGTACCGCCACACCCGGTTCGGGTCGCTGTCGTGCAGCAGCACGTCCTGCGGGGTGACCCGCGTCCGCCCCGGCTGCTCGTCCGCCGGCACCCACTTCACCACCCGCACCAGCAGCCACCCGCCGCCGGAGAACCGGCACACGCACCGCTCGCCGTCCACCCACCCGATCGGCCGCTCCGGTTGCCCGGGCCGTGCCAGACCCCACCGCCGTTGCCGCCGCACCTTCCGCGGATCGGCCTTCGCCCGCTTCAACAGCCCGGACTTCGGGCACAGGTACCAGCAGTTCGGCCCCCGGAGCGGTCCGCCGCGGAAGCCCCACCGCTCGTGCGGCGGGCGGTACACCTCGCCGTCGCGGAGCACGGGGGAAACGACGACGTACTCGAACAGGTGCGTCAGGATGTGCTTCTGGACCACGTTGCCGCGGTCGACGTGCCGGCAAATGTCGGCGTACACCTTGTCCCACGGGCGGCCGACGTTGGAATCGAGGAACCGGCGGAGCGGGCCAAGGTGTTCGTTGATGGACTTCAACTCCCCCTTGTACATCCGCGTGATGCCCTCGCGGACCAGGCCGCCGTCGTCGCTCGCCATCTCCCGCTGCACCCGCGACTTGTACCCCTTGCCGCTTTTGCCGTGCAGGTGCCGTGACCCCACCCGCGGGCGTTCGACCAGCACCTTCGCCATGTCCGCCCGCATCTGCCGACCCCGAGGGAGATTCTTGCACCCTCAGACACAGCCGGTGGGAACGGGTTCGCGGAAAGTGTCTGCCCTGGGAGCGCGGACGTCCCGTCCGCTCGGAATGCGGACGGGACGTCC
>CANJKY010000237.1 GCA_947474875.1 Gemmataceae bacterium | reverse complement strand
GCGGTCGGCGGCGGGCAGACCGGCCAGGTGCTCCTCCACGGCCAGCCGCAGGTGTGTCTCGGCCGCCTCGTCCCCCCACGCGGTGGCGCGGTCCGGGTTCTCCCCGCCGGCCGTCTGGTACACGCTCCGCTTGGCCGCCTTGTGGTGGCGGATCTGGTCCCGCATCTTGTTCGCCGCCAGCACCGCCAGCAGCCGCCACAGGTCGCCGTCCGCCGGCACCTCGTACCGCCGGCTGGCGATCCGCTGGTACATCACCCGGAACACCGACTGCACCACGTCGTCCGGGTCGAACCGGCTGGCGAAGCTGGCCGGCCACCGGGCTGACACCAGCCGGCGGATGCGGCCGGCGTACCGCTTGTACAGGGCGTCGGCCGCCGCCTGGTCGCCGTTGCGGATGTGCCGCACCAGACTCTGGTCACTGGGCGGCACGCCTTCCGGCGGGGGGATGTAACGCACGGGCATTCGGACCGCTCGAACGAGACAACGGGAACGGCAGGGGTCGTCCGCCACACTCGGCGTGCGGTGGACCGCGGAATCGTAGCTCACGCCGCGGGGTTTGATGTGGGAATGAAATTGCGATCCGGCGTTCAGCGTTGCGAACGGTATGGCGCGTACTCCGGTCAGAAAACTCAGGGGCGGGGCGAAGCCTCATCGGGATCGGTAAAAACGGGGTCGCGATGACGGATTCTCTGGCGCCCGGCCGGCGAGAACGGCGTTCGACGGGGTGTACCCGTGGTGCGGCGCGCCGCCACGGACACGCCCACGCCACCGGCGCTCCAGGTGTTCGACATGTCGACGACCCCGGCACTCTCCGTCACCCGGTTGGAACCCCGCGACGTGCCGGCCGCCGTCGCCCTCGGCGACGGGTGGACGGACCCGACCAACCTGACCGTCGGCTTCGCCCCGGACGGCACCCTGATCGGCCAGCCGCCGCCGAACGCCGTCGAAGTCCACACCACCGCCACCGCCCTGTTCGGCACCCTCGGGCTGAGCGCGGTGAACAAACTGCTCTCGCCGCTCACCGGCACCGTGGACGGGGTGACCGGGTCGCTCACCAGCGGGCCGGACTCGCGGTCGAACGCGAACACCGCGTTCGGCGGGCTGAGCGGGTGGCAGCGGGAGATCCTGCGGGCGTTCCAGACGTGGGCGGCGGCCACCAACGTGAACATCGGCCTCCGCGGCGACCCGGGGGTGAACTTCGGCACCAACGGGGCGTACCAGGGGGACTCCCGGTTCGCCGACATCCGCATCGGCGGCACCAGGCTAGACCCGTCCGCCCTGGCGAACGCCATGATCGTGTCGCCGGACAACGGCACGTGGTCCGGTGATGTGCTGTTCAACACCGCCATCCGGTACGCCGTCGGCGGTGGGTCCGGCGGGTATGACCTGTTCACCGTCGCCCTGCACGAGGCCGGGCACGTGTTCGGACTGGCCCACTCGGACGACCCGACGTCGGTCATGTCCGCCAGCTACTACGGGGCACGGACCGGCCTGTCCGCGTCCGACCTGTGGACCATCCGCTCGTACTACGGCGGGCCGCGGCAGGCGGACGGGTTCGACCGCTTGGCGACGAACAACTCCCGCGCCGCCGCCACCGGGGTGACGGTGTCCGGCAACTTTTCCTTGAATGGCGATCTGACCACGACGACCGACGCCGACTGGTACTCGTTCCGCGTGCCGGCCGGCGTGCGGTCGTTCGACGCACGACTGCTCACCACCGGCCTCAGCCTGCTCACCGCCCAGCTGGCTGTGGTGGACGCGAGCGGCCGGGAGGTGGGTTCAGCTGTTGCCACCGACCCGACCAGCGGCGACCTACGGCTGACGGTGAACCCGGACGCCGCCGGCGGGCAGTACTTCCTCCGCGTCACCTCCGCCTCCAGCGACGTGTTCGGCGTCGGCCGGTACAAACTGGTCGTGTCCGGGTTGGGCGGGGAGACGAGTGTGATCAACCCCGACGGCGGCGCCGCGACCGCGAACGTGGCCCCGCCGCCGGCCGAACAACCGGTCCTCGCCTCCGGCACGCTCACCAAATCGGCGAACCAGAGCCAGTTCACCCTCGGCCTGGCGACGAGCGGTCTGCTCAACCTGTCGGCCGAGTCCACGTCGAACGTGTCGGGGGTGGACATCATCATCGAGGTGTTCGACGCGGGCGGGCGGAAGGTGCTGTCGTTCACCCAGTCGGCGAACGGGTCGGCCGTGTCCAAGTCGGCGTACCTGGCGGCCGGCACATACACGGTGCGGACGACGGCGGTGTTCTCGCTGCTGGCCCCCCGCGGGGCGAGCGTGGATTTCGCCATCCGCGGCAGTGTCGAATCCGACCCGATGGGCACGTACAAGCCGGGCACCTCGACCAGCCCGTACCCGGGAACCAGTTCGGGGGGGGGCACGGGCGGGTCGTCCGGCGGCACGCCGACGAGCACCACCACGACTTCCAGCACCAGCGCCCCGCCGTACTCGTACTGACCACGAACGCCGCTCACCTGGAACACGCCGCGAACCTCTCAAGGTTACGCGCCGGTCCGTCTTGAACGGCCCGCTCGTCACGTCGCGGCGACCAGTCGCGTTGCTCCCCCTGCCCGATCCGTTACAATTGGCGGGATGAACCTCCGGCCGCCGGCCGGAGTCCGTCCTACCCGCCCCCGTAGCTCAGGGGATAGAGCATCGGTTTCCTAAACCGAGGGTCACAGGTTCGAATCCTGTCGGGGGTAGTTTCCTCTCCTTTCGCCAGACGGGTCACGTCGGGCCAGCCGGTTCTACCATACACCCATGCCTTCCTACCCCACACACCGCGGGCGGCCGCTGCCGCACGGCGCCTCCCGCGCGCCGGGCGGCGTGAACTTCGCCGTCCTGTCCCGGCACGCCACCGCCGTCACGCTGGTGATCTTCCCCGAGGCCGGTGGCTCCACCCCGCTCGCCACCTTCCCGCTCGACCCCCGCACCCACCGCACCGGCGACCACTGGCACCTGCGGGTGAGCGGGCTGCCGGACGTGTTCCAGTACGGCTGGCGGGTGGACGGGCCGAAGGGCGGGGAGCACCGGTTCGACCCCACCCGCCTGCTCCTCGACCCGTTCGCCAACACCCTGTCGGAGGGGGCGGTGTGGGGCGGACACGGCGAACCCGACCCCGAGCGGACCGCTCGCCGCAGCCTGTTCACCCGCCACCACGCCTACGACTGGGGCGACGACGCCCCGCTCCGCATCCCGCCGGAAGACAGCGTCGTGTACGAGTTGCACGTCCGCGGGTTCACCGTCCACCCCAGCTCGGGGGTGAAGCACCCCGGCACCTTCCGCGGGCTGATGGAGAAGATCGACTACCTGAAATGGCTGGGCGTCACCACCGTCGAACTGCTGCCGGTGTTCGAGTTCGACGAGCGGGACTGCCCGTTCACCAACCCGCTCACCGGCCAGCCGCTGCTCAACTACTGGGGGTATAACCCGATCGGGTTCGCCGCCCCGAAGGCCGCCTACGCCGCCGCCGGGCGGGAGAACGGGGAGGACGCCGAGTTCCGCGACCTGGTGAAGGCGTTGCACGCGGCCGGCATCGAGGTGATCCTCGACGTGGTGTTCAACCACACCGGCGAGGGGGACGACCGCGGGCGGACGTACCACCTCCGCGGGCTGGACAACGGGCTGTACTACCTGCTGGACGCGGACGGCCGGTACCTGAACTACAGCGGCACCGGCAACACGGTGAACTGCAACCACCCGGCGGTGCGGGAGCAGATCCTCACCTGCCTGCGGTACTGGGTGACGGACATGCACGTGGACGGGTTCCGGTTCGACCTGGCCAGCGTGCTCGGGCGGGACCGGACGGGGAAGATCATCCCCAACCCGCCGGCGGTGGAGATGATCTCCGACGACGGCATCCTGGCGCACACCAAACTGATCGCCGAGCCGTGGGACGCCGGCGGGGCGTACCAGGTGGGGCGGTTCCCGTTCGGCCACCGGTGGGCGGAGTGGAACGACCGGTTCCGGGACGACGTGCGGCGGTTCTGGCGGGGGGACCGCGGGTTCGCCGCCCTGCTGGCCAGCCGGGTGAGCGGCAGCGGGGACGTGTTCGGCGGGAACGGCCGCGGCCCGCGGCACTCGGTCAACTTCGTCACCTGCCACGACGGGTTCACCCTGCACGACCTGGTGAGCTACAACCAGAAGCACAACGAGGCGAACGGCGAGGACAACCGCGACGGGCACAACGACAACTGCTCGTGGAACAGCGGGGTGGAGGGGGACACCACCGACCCGAAGGTGCTCATGCTGAGGGAGCGGCGGGCGAAGTCGATGATGGCCACCCTGCTGCTCTCCCAGGGCACCCCCATGCTGCTGGCCGGGGACGAGATGCTCCGCACCCAGCGGGGGAACAACAACGCCTGGTGCCAGGACAACGACCTGAGCTGGGTGGACTGGCGACTGCGGGAGCGGAACGCCGGGTTCGTGCGGTTCGTGCGGGAGCTGATCTGGGTGCGGCGGAAACATCCGGTGTTCCGGCGGAAGGAGTACCTGAAGGGCGAACTCACCCCGCTCACGGCCGACGTGCGGTGGCACGGGCGGCTGCCGAACCTGCCGGACTTCAGTCCGGACTCGCAGTTTGTGGCGTACACCCTGGACGGCCGGTACCACGGGCGGGACGATTTGACCGCCGCCCCGGACGGCGACTTCTACGTGGCGTTTAACGGCGGGACCGAGCCGGTGGCCGCCACCGTCCCGCCGTCCCCCACCGGCCGACGCTGGCGGTTGCTGTTCGACACCGCCGCCGCCCCGCCGGCCGACATTTTCCCGGACCGGTCCGGACCCGTCGTAAAACCCGGCAGTGTGATAACCGCCGCCCCGTTCGCCGCCGTCGCCCTCATCTCCGAGGCGTAATTCTCCACCCCCGCCGCGACCCGCCGCCCGCCGGTGGGCGGTTTCCGGCCGGCCACTGGGCTGGAAAAATTGCCCTCCCGCGGGCGTGAGCTAAGCTTGCCGGCGCGGTCGGATCTGCCCCCGACCGCCGCAGCGGGTGTTGTGATGAACGTGTGCCCGATTTGCCTGTATGTGAACCCGGCGGACGCCGGCGGGTGCGCGCGGTGCGGGAAGTTCCAGTTCCCCCGCGGCGTGGCCGTCGCCGAACACCCGGTGGACACGTCCGAGGCGGCCACCCACACCAAGTCGAACGCCTCCTCCTCGGTCATCACCCGCCCATCCGGCCCGGCGTCCCCGAGCGACAGCCGCCGCGGGGCGGACGAGCCCTCCAGCCTGCCGGCGTACTCCCTGCCGAAGAAGGACGACAGCGGCGCGTCGTCCGGCAGCAGCAGCCGGCTGGTCATCCGCCCGCGGCTGGAGGTGGTCCGCGGGGAGAAACTGGGGGTGGCGTTCCCGCTGCTTGAGGGGCGGAACCTGATCGGCCGGATGGTGAACGCCCCGGTCGACCTGGACCTGACCGGGCAGGAGCCGGCCGAACGGGTGTGGACCTCCCGACACCACGCCTGCGTCATCTTCGACGGCAAGACGGTCATCCTGGAAGACCTGAACAGCCTGAACGGCACGTTCGTCAACCGCCAGCGGGTGTACCCCGGCCAGCAGCGGGTGCTGCACCCGAACGACGTGGTCCAGGTGGGCACCGTCCAACTCCGCCTGCTCATCTCCGCCGACCGGGTCGACCTCTGACCCGGCCGCCGCCGCTCACCTCGGATTGACCGCAAGTTCCCCTACCGGCTACGTTGAACGGGTGGAGACCCCACGGAGGCACCGCCATGTTCACCGCACACGCCCTGGCCGTTGCCATGGCCGTCGCCCTGCCGATCACCAAAGCCGACGGCCCGATCCGGGAACGGCTCCGCGAACTGAAGCCCAGCCCGCCGGCCCCGGAGAAAACGCTGGCGAAGGCGATCGAGGTGCTGGCCGAGACCGAGCAGTCGATGAAGACCGGCATCCCCGAACACTTGATGGCCAAGGCCGAGGGGGTGGTCGTCATCCCGGACACGGTGAAGGCCGGGTTCATCGTGGCCGGCCGCGGCGGGCACGGGGTGGCGCTCGTGCGGGGGAAGGACGGGCTGTGGGGCGACCCGACGTTCGTCAACCTGGGCGGGGTGAGCTTCGGCCCGCAGCTCGGGGTGCAGGCGACCGACCTGGTGCTGGTGTTCAAGAACAAGAAGACCCTGGAGCGCATTCTGGACGGCAAGGGGAAGATCACGCTCGGGGTGGACGCCGGGGTGGCGGCCGGGCCGGTCGGCCGGCGGGCGGAGGCGGGCACCGACGCTCAGTTCAAGGCGGAGGTGCTGTCGTACTCGAAGACCCGCGGGCTGTTCGCCGGGGTGTCACTGG
>CANJKY010000236.1 GCA_947474875.1 Gemmataceae bacterium | reverse complement strand
CACCAAGCGGTTCGTGAAGCAACACGGGTTCAACCCGGTCGAGCGGCTCACGCCGGAATTCGTCGCAGCCTGGGGCGATCCGGCGACCGTCCGCACCGTTCGCTGGCCCCTCTTCCTCCGACTCGGGCGGGTGTCGTGACCCACTTCCTGGCACTCGAAACCTCGTGCGATGAGACCGCGGCGGCGGTGTTCACCGACGACCTGGCGGTCAAGTCTTCCGTCGTCGCGTCGCAGACCGACCTGCACGCCCGGTTCGGCGGGGTGGTGCCGGAGATCGCCAGCCGCGCCCACCTGCGGAACCTGTTGCCGGTGATCGACGAGGCGGTGCGGAAATCCGACATCACGTTGGCCGACATCGGCTGCGTCGCCGTTCACAACACGCCGGGGCTGGTCGGGGCGCTGCTGGTCGGGGTGACGGCGGCGAAGGCACTGGCCGTCGCGCTCGGGGTGCCGCTGGTAGCAGTGAACCATGTGGCCGGCCACATCTTCGCCTGCCGCATGGCCGCCGGGAGGGACATCTTCCCGTGCGTCGGGCTGGTCGTCAGCGGCGGGCACACCGCCCTGTTCCGGTGCGACACCGCGCTGTCACTCACCCTGCTCGGCGGCACGCGGGACGACGCTGCCGGCGAAGCGTTCGACAAGGTGGCGGCGATCCTCGGGCTGGGCTTCCCCGGCGGGCCGGCGGTGGAACGGGAGGCAGCGGCCGGCGACCCGAAGGCGTTCGCCTTCCCCCGCGCGTTCGCCTCCGACCAGCGATTGGAATTCAGCTTCAGCGGGCTGAAGACGGCGGTGCTGTACGCCTGCCACGGGCAGGACGTGCGGCAGGCCACCCCGCCCCCGCCGGGGAAGAAGCGGGCCGACCTGGCCGCCAGCTTTCAGGAAGCGGTGGTGGACGCGCTGGCGGTCAAGTGCCGGCAGGCGCTGGAGCAGACCGGGCTGACGCGGCTGGCCGTCGGCGGCGGGGTGAGCGCGAACAAGCGGTTGCGGGCGAAGTTGCAGGCCGTTTGCGACCACGCCGGGGCGGAGTTGTTCATCCCGCCGATGAGCCTGTGTACCGACAACGCGGTGATGGCGGCGTTGGCCGTCGAGAAGTGGCGGCTCGGCCAGTTCGCCCCGCCCGATCTGGACGCCGAGCCGAACTTCCTGTGACTTCCTGTGACCGTGGCACCGGCGGCCCGCCGGTGCCACGAAGCCAGTCCTTCCGTGGCACCGCTGGCCCGCCGGTGGTTCATCTTGGGCGGCAGCGGTAGTACAGCAGGTAGCAGTTCTCGATGTCGTCGTACACGCCGATGTTCTCCATGATCTCGCCCAGGTCGAACCGCCCCTCGGCGGCGGACGGGCACCACGAAATGCCCTTCTGCTCCTCCACCTCGAACCCGTGCCGGTCGAGCAGGTCTCGCATCTCGGCGTGGGTGTACTCGTACTTGTGGTCTGGGTTGATGAACTGCCCGTCGCCGAACTGCACCCGCGTGACCGCCCGGTTCGGGGTGTCGAAGCAGAACCGGCCGCACGGCTTCAGCACCCGCCGGGTCTCGGCCAGCACCCGCTCGCAGTCCTCACGAGTGACGTGCTCGATCGACTCGCCGGAGAACACCAGGTCCACCGACCCGGACGGGATGGGCGACAGGTCCGCCATCGATGTGTACAGGTACTGCACCACCCCGCGGCCGGTGTCGTACTCGATCGGGTCGCCGGGGGCCAGGTTTTTGTACAGGTCGTGCCGGTCCTCCCGCGGCGGCTCCACGATGGTGAGCGTGTCGAACCGGTACGGGTAGCCCATGAACACCATCGCCCCCATCGGTCGATCATCCGCCCCGCCGCCCAGGTCCACGATGGTGTCCGCCTTCGGCAGCCCCCGCACCATCACCTCGCGGGCGGCGTGCAGGGCGTGCAGCGGGCTGGGCGGGGTGCGGGGTTCGTACTCGCTCGACTTGGTCAGCTCGGCCAGGAACTCGGACGGGCTGAGCCGGCCGGCGGTGAGCGCCCCGCCGTACATCCGCTCCTCGTCCGGCGTCGGGTGGCGGTCGAGCGCCATGCGGAACCCGTTCCACACCAGCATCGCCGCCTCGTGCCCGCCGAGCTGAATGCCGGTGACGAGCTTCCGCACCCGCCGCATGGTTCGCGTGAGCATCCGTGCGCTCCGGTGGTGTGTCCGCCGCGTCCGTGGCGGTCGGATCGCGGATTATGGAACTTGCCGGATGCGGGTTGCAAGCCCAACTGCACAGGCTGAACCGATAGCGCCGATTTTTCACTTTCATTCGGTCATGCGGCCACTTACGATACCCACCCAACCTCGCCCCCACCGGCAACGGAGTGCCGCCATGCCTTCGCTTCTTGACCGCACGTTCCGCCGCGTCGCCGCCCTCCGCCCGTCGCTCGACCGGGCCGAACGCCATTCGCTCGCCGAGAAGTTCCTGAGCATCGACAACGTGCCGATCGTGTCCCCGCCGAACGGCCGGTACTGGTTCCAGACCATGCCGCTGCGGGACGGCACCCGCATCCGCGGGGCGAGCGGCGACCCGAACCGCGAGCAGCGGCTGTGGGCGTCGTGCTTCGGCGCCGACCGCGACTGCCTGGCCGGCAAGCGGGTGCTGGATGTGGGGGCGAACGACGGGTTCTTCAGCATCGCCGCGGCGTTGTGCGGGGCCGATGAGGTCCACGCGGTCAACCCGGCCACGCTCGCGCACGGCACCTTCCCGGCCAACCTCCGCTTCGCCGACGACGAGTGGGACGCGAACATCCGCGTCACGGTGGACGAGTTCCAGAACCTGCCGGGGCGGGCGGAGTACGACGTGATCCTGCTGTACGGCGTGCTCAACCACCTGGAGAACCCGGTGGCCGGGATGCGGGCGGTCGAGCGGTTGCTGGCCCCCGGCGGGCGGGTGTACCTGGAAACGCAGGTGTCGCCGCACGGCGGCAGCCAGCCGCTGTTCGAGCTGGCGTCCGACGTGTACGCCACCACCGTGCCGCAGCACCGCGGCATGATCGACAACCCCGGCAACAGCACCATCTTCGTGCCGAACGACCTCGGGGTGCGGGCGCTGGGGGTCACGTTCGGGCTGACGGTGGACGGGCTGACCGGCGGGAACGCCTACGAGGCGGCGTTCGGCGGCCCTGCCCGGCGGCGGGTGTTCGTCCTTAGCCGCGCCGCCGACCGCCCACTCAGCCCCAAGGGGTGAGGAGTACCCCAGGTCACGAAGCCACCCGCGTGGTATTCGCCTCTCCGTCGGCAGTTTTCAACCCCGAAGGGGTTGTTCTTTCAGCCCGGGGTTGAGGTGCGATGCACCGACACCCCGGGTACAATCACCCTCCACACCGACCCCAACGGGGTCGTTCGGCGGCGGATAGTTCATGGATATCGGCAAAGTTGTTGCGGTACTCGAAACACATAGCAAGACAGCAATCGCTGCATTGCTCGATGACGACGCCACTGTGTTCTGGATCGACTGGAGACAGGAGGATGAAACGATACCCGAGAGCTGCGAACTGGTTCTCCAGACCGGCTTCCTGACCGGAGAATTGGTAAAAGTCGAATCCGAGCAAGGTTACGAGGTCTACGTCCGCTATCGCGACAAGCGAGTCATGGTGCCACTCAGCTACAGCGGCAGCGACCGCCATATTACTCTGTGTGCCCTCAATCGGGCGCTGGACCCGGTGTTTGAAGTACGATTCTGTATCGACTCCAACGGTGGCGACACGCTTGCCTTTCTTCCGCTGGCGTGCGCGCAGTGGGCGGCGTTCGAGCAACGGTATGGCGAGGCGGTGGGTAAACGATTCTATCGGCTAACGGAGCGCTACAACTTGTTCACCGACCCCTTGCCACTCTGAGTCACGAGTCGCAGCACTCGCGATCCAGTCGCGCTCGCCTTCGGCTCGCGGCTAACCCTCTGCCCGTCCGTAATCTACCTGCGGCCCCATTCACCAGAGCCGCCGTTCATGGACCGCGCCCGGTACGACCAGTTCGTCGCCACCTTCTTCGACGCCGACCCGAAAGCCGTCACCGGCATCTTCCAGGAGTTCCTGGACTCGATGAAGGCGCAGCAGGCGCTGCCGCCCGGCCACTACCTCAGCCAGAACTACGAGACCGCCCAGGCGAACCCCGAAATCCATCTGCTGCCGGGCAACCTGAAGGACGCCCGCGACGCCGTGTTCCCGTACTTCTGGGGCACCGACGGGTGGACCAGCCCGCTGCACCTGGAGAACGTCCGCGGGCCGGCCAACGCCGCCAGCCTGATCGGGGCCATCGCCTGCCTGCTGAAGAACCCGAACCTGTGTACCGACACGTACAGCCAGCGGTCGAACGAGCTGGAGGTGAAGGCGATCACCGCCCTGGCGAACCTGATCTTCTACCACACCATCGACCCGTGGGGAGTGTTCACCGTCGGCGGGACGATCTCCAACCTGTACGGCGCGCGGATCGGGGTGGAGAAGGTGGTGCCGGGGGCGATGCGGAACGGGCTGGGCGGGGTGCGGGTGGCGGGCATCTGTTCGGACGCCGCCCACTACTGTGCCGCAACCGTCGCCGGCTGGCTCGGGCTGGGCACCGACAACCTGCACCACATCCCGACCGACCGGAACATGGCCATGCGGCTGGAAGCTCTGGCCGATAAGCTGGACGAGCTTTACAAGCGGGGGGACAAGGTGGCGTTCGTCATCGCCACGTTCGGTAGCACGGATGCGTTCGGCGTGGACGACGTGGCCGGCATCCGCACGGTGATCGACGAAGCGGCGAAGCGGCACGGGCAGCCGCCCCCGCAACTGCACGCCGACGCCGCCGTCGGCTGGGCGCTGTGCTTCCTGAACGAGTACGACACCGCCGCTAACCCGTTCAAGATCGCCGCTGATACCCTGCCGACCATCGACCGGGCGAAGCACCTGGCGAAGGGGCTGCGGGTGGCGGACAGCGTGACCATCGACTTCCACAAGTCCGGCCGCGGGCACTACCCGAGTTCGGCGTTCATCGTCACCCGCCGATCGGACCTGAAGTACCTGGCCCGTAGCACCGCCAGCATGCCGTACTTCGCCGACGCGGTGGACCGCCGCGATCCGGCCCTGTTCACGCTAGAAACGTCCCGTCCCGGCATCGGCCCGTACACGGTGATGGCGTCACTCAACGGCATCGGGCTGCACGGCTGGCAGATGCTCATCGGCCGGTCGCTCGAACTCGCCCAGTACCTGAAGTCGAAGCTGGACAAGCTGGAATACTGCCGGGTGCTGAACGCCGACACGCCGGGCATGAGCGTGGTGTGGTGGGTGCTGCCGAAGGGGCGGAACGCGAAGGACATCTTCGCCAAGCTGGAAGCGGGCGAACTGCCGCCGGAAGAGATTCAGCGGTACACGGCGGAGGTGCGGCGGCTGTTCAACAAGCGGGAGTACAGCCTGGACCCGGCGGTGGACGCGCGGCTGAGCTTCACCACCGACATCGGCTACCGCCCGCACGGGCACCTGATCCCCGGCTGGAAGGCGGTGTTCTTCCACCCGCAGACGGATGAGGCGGTGATCGATCGGCTGGTGTGGAGTATCGAGGAGATGATCTGAGGTAGGTGCCGCGAGCCGAGCGGCACTTATCGGATCCGCACGTCGCCCACCACCACCCGCTGCACGCTCGGCAGGTTCCTCACTTCGTCTGCGAAATCCCAGGCGTCGGCGTGCCGGGCGGCTGTGCCCTTCACAACGGCCGTGCCGTTCGACACCTCCACCCGCAGCCCGCCGAACTTCGGGCTCCGCTTCAACTCAGTTACCGATTGGTCGAACGGGTCGGGGCGAGTTGGCACGCTCTGCCACCCACCCTCGGGAACCGGTTCGGTCGGCAGGTTCGTCGCCGGGATGGGCGGGTACGGCGGGGGCTGGCTGCCCGGCACCGCGACCAGCGGCCGGCGGTCCGAGGTGGTGACCGACACCACCGGGTCGCTCAGGCCGGGCAGCCGTTCGGACAGTTCGTGCGTTCGCGCGGCCGTGTCCGCGGCACGCCCGTGCTCGGTCGGCACGCTCAGCAGCACGGGAGGCGGGGCCGATGCGGGTTTCGGTTCTGGTCGACTCGGCTGAGGTGGTGACATCACCTCGCCGACACGGGTCACGAATGGGTCCACGTTCGCCGGGGCCGGCACCCACACCGTTAACTTCACCCGGCGGACACCCTCGACCGTCGAGACCACCGCTTCCAACCGCGGGCGAACGTCCTGCGTCGGCACCGGCCCGCCGATCACGGCTACCCCGTCGAGCACGTTCACCAGCAGCTTCAGTTGGTGCCGCCCGAGTTCGGCGTCGTTCGAGATCGCCGACTGCACCCGAAGCGCCAGTTCGT
>CANJKY010000235.1 GCA_947474875.1 Gemmataceae bacterium | reverse complement strand
CCGCGTCACCCGCGTGCGCTTGGCTCCGTCATCACGGCTCGATGCGGGTGAAGTACGGCACCAGCCCCCGCTGGCGGAGTTGTTCGAGGGTGATCCCGGTCTGCGGGCCGGGGTTGCCCATCACCGTCGTCGTCACCTTGGTGCCGGCCGCGTGATACCGGTTCACCACCCCGGCCCCCCACCCGCCGGCCATGGCGAACGTGTTGTCGAGGGTGACGACGAAATGCCCCGGGATCGGCACGGTGACCGCGCCGGTCACGTCCGGGCCGTTCAGCTGGGCCACCGCCGCGATCCGCACCCACTCGCCGTCGCCGGACACGACCGTGCTGGCCCCCGAAACCAGGGCCGTGTTCACGTCCGCGTTCCCCAGCCGCAGCAGCCGGCCGGCGGCCAGCCCCAGCGCCGCGCCGTTGTCGAACAGCGTGCCGCCCGGCCCGGCCTCGATGACGATCTGGTTCGCCCCGACGGTGGCGTCGCGGAGCAGCTTCATCTGCACCGGCAGCAGCTTGCTCGCCACGTTCGCCTGGATGGCCCCGGTGTTCCCTTCGCCCGGCAGTTGGCCGTCGTGGTGGACGGCCAACTGCGACCGGTCCAACACGGCGGCGAACTGCGCCCGCAGGTCGCCGGGCACCCGGTCGAACAGCTCCTTGCCCAGCACCGGCTGGTTGGTCACGCTGTGCGGGCCGGCGTTCGTCACCTCGAAGAAGCCGACCGTCATCACCACCAGGAACGAGTCGCTGGTCGGGGTCAGGCTGTTCAGCATCTTCCGCAGCGGCTCCGCCTGGGTGTACGGGTGCGTGGCGGTGGCGTTGTTGAACAGGACCGGCTGGCCGGGCAGGGTCGGCGTCGACACCTGCCGGTTCGTCCGCAGCAGGCTGTCCTGCACGTCCGGGCTGCCGGCGAACGAGCGGAACGGGCGGTCGCCGGTGATCGCCCCGGACTCGGCGACGGTCGCCCGCGGCACCCCGTTCGGGGTGCGGGCCACGTCCGCGTCCGGGATGGCGGCGTTCAGCGCGGTCCACACCGGCACCGCCCCGCCCGCGCCGACGTAGTTGGTGACCAGGTTCGGGTTGGTGAAGAAGTTGTTGCCCGGCTGCGGGTCGAGCACGGCGTTCAGCAGCCGGGAGTCGGCGAGGGTGTTCGGGTTCATCCGCCCCGGCTCCCGCCCGCCGACCGGCACCCCCGGCATCGGGTTGCCGCACACCAGCAGGTCGAGCGCCTTGTACCAGCCCGGGTTGCGGAGGGCAGGCACCAGCGGCTCGGCGGCAGTGACCGCGATCGGCGTCCAGGTGGTGTGCCGCTGGTACTCGTACAGCGTCCCCGGCGCGGGCGTGGTGTACTGCCGCTCGGAGTAGAACTTGTGGGTGAGCACGGCCGGCGAGTACGTGCTCACGTGCAGCAGTTCCAGGCTGTTCACCAACTGCCGGTCCAGGTGGACGAGCCACGGCAGGCCGGCGGCCACGTTGTCCAGGTTGCTGTTCGCGCTGAACAGGGTGTGCGGCGGGGTGACGCCCATCGCCCCCACCTGATCCTGCACCCCGTCGGACCCGGTGCCGGTGCCGTAGGTGGGGTACGCCGCGTACGGGTGCTTACGGCCGATCGTCGGCCGGGCGGTGTCACCGGGGTTAGGGGTGCGGGTGCCGGCGTTGTCGTGGCCCACCCGGTCCAACGACGGCAGGTTCTCGATGTAGTCGACGGTCACATACGGGTTGTAGTTCGGGTTGACCGGGTTCTCCTGCGGCGGCAGGTACGGGTTGGCCAGCCGGCGGAGGATGACCACGCTCGTCTTACCCCGCTCGGTGGTCACGTCGCCGCCGGTCGGGGCGGCGGGGGTGGCGTTGAACGTCAGCCCGTCGTACGGGGCGGCGGCCGCGGTCGGGTCCGGCAGGCTGAGCGAGTTCAGCACCGACCCGGCCGGGAACTGGTCCCGCGGGCCGATCACGTAGTACCCGACGTTCTTCGTCCCGGCGTCGTTCGCCGCCCCGTTGGCCGGCAGCACCACGTTCTTCCCGTCGCCGGCGGCGGGCAGGGTGGGGGTGGCCGGGGCGGGGGCGTTCGTGTCCTGGGTGTAGCTGTTGATCCGCGCCTGCAGTGTCATCGGGTAGGTGGCGAACGGGATGGTGGCCGTGTCGGCGACGGCGTTCGCCTGGTTCGCCGCTAGGAACGCCGAGTACGGGGTGGCCGGCCCGCCCCCGCTCGGCGCGGCCACAGCCACCTCCAGCCGGTACGGGTTGTACGTGCCGCCGGCCGGGACCAGGGCGGCCGGGTTGGCCGGGTTCTGGAACGCCGTCACCCCGGCCTCGTACTGCAGGCGGGCGGCCCCGCCGTCGGACAGCGGGGACGGGGCGGCGTCGGCCGGCAGCGGGTTGTGCAGCTCCACCCAGTACCGCCGCACCATCGGCCGCGACGCCCGCCCCATCGGGAAGTTCTCCGGCGGGTTGCGGGTGTTCTCCAGCACGCAGTACGCCTCGTTGATCACCAGCCGCGGCAGTTCGGTGCCGTACACCACCCGGTCGCCGATGACCGCCGGGGCGAAGTTGGTGGCGTCGGCCACCGGGTCGAGGAACGGCAGCCCGGTGGCCGGGTCCAGCACCGGGCCGCCGCCGCCGGCGTACACCACCGGGGTGAGCGGGTTGGCCGGGTTCCACACGAACGCGTGGCTGATGTCGTCCGCGTCCACGTAGTCGGTGATGTTCGCCGCGAACTGGGCGTACGCGCGGAGCTGCACCTGGACGCCGGCCGGCAGGGCGGGCACGTTGATGACCGTGTTCCCCGGCCCCCGCAGGTACCCGCTGGTCGGCTCGTACACGATGGTCGTGCCGTCCACCAGCCCGGCCAGGGCGACCAGCCGGACGAAGACGTCGCGGGCCAGGTTCTGTCGGGCCAGCCGCGCCTTGGCGTAGTGCGCCGGCTCCGGGCTGCCGACCGCGGCGTTCGGGTTCCAGATGTTCACCGGCGAGTGCGGCACCGGCTCGTACCGCGGGAACCCCGGCCCCGGCCCGGGGTTCAGCCACACCGCCGTCTTGCGGTAGTCGGCCAGCGGGCGGTTCACGTCGATCGGCCCCAGGTTGACGAACGCCCCGGGGGCGATGGCCACCGGAATTTCGGCCCACTGCTGGCTGCTGCTGAACAGGGTGGTGGCGGCGTGGACGAGCGGCGACGCCAGGTTGGTCGGCGCGCCCCACCCGCCGGCGGTCATGGTGGCCAGGGTGTCCCGGAACAGGTTGGTGTTGGTGAACCGCCCCTTCGGGTCGGTGAACCGGGTGAGCCACTTCATCGCGTCGTCGTTCCCGAACGGGTGGGTGTTCGACGTCACCGTGGTGGCCCCGCCCCGCTGCCACTGGAACGGGTTGAACATGGACGGGTGCAGCCGCTGGGCGGAGTTCACATACGTGTTCTGGTCGGCGGCAAACCGGGTGCCGGGGTAGATCGGGAACGGGCCGAACCCGCCCGCGGCGGGCGGGAACATCGGGTCGACGGAGCTGGCGACCGGGCGGTTGATGGTCACCCCGTCCAGGTCCAGGCGGCTGTACCCGGGGGGGAACTGACCGAGCAGCGGCCCGCCGCCGAGCGGCTGGGCCAGGTGGCCGATCCGCCCGGGCACGGACACGTACATCGGGTCGATCTGCGGGGTGGCGCCGACCAGGATTCGCGGCGGGGCGGACACCGAATCCGGCATCGGGTTGGGCTGCGGGAACCGCTGCCGCAACAGGGCGAACAGCTCCCAGTTCTGGCCCCGCCAGGCGGCCGGCGGGCTGGGGCCGGCGCCGGGCAGGTTCGGGAACACGGCCGTCGGGTTCACCTCCCACGGCCCCAGCCCGTGCAGGGAGGTGTGCCGCGGGTGTTCGTCCACATACGAGTTCGGCGTGCCCGCCGGCATACCCACGTCCGCCGGGTTGACGTCTCCGGTCCGCACGTTCCCGGCCACGCTCAGGTTGATGCGGCTGTTCAGGTCCAGGATGAGCGGCGCCACCAGCGCCTTGTACTTCCGCCCCCGCCACTCCAGCACCGGCCCGCCGATGTCGATCCAGATGCTGTCGTTCTTCTGGCTGCCGGTGATGAACTTCAGGTTGGACACGTCGCCGGTGAACGTGCCGTCGGCGTTCGGCGGCGGCAGCGGGAAGTTCGGGTGCTCGGCCGGCCGCGGGCGGAGGGTCATCAGCCGCCCCTGCGGGTTCAGCCAGTTCGGGTTGGACGGGGCCAGGTTGCCGAACAGGTCTTCGCGGTGGTACGACGGCGTGATCACCTGCCCGGTGGCCGGGTTCATCAGCGCCAGGAAGAAGTTGTTCCGGTCCGGGTAGGTGTACGGGGCGGCCTTGTTCACGTAGTTGCCGCCGGCCGTGGCGTCCGGCGGGGTGTTCACCTGAGCCAGCCCGCGGAACGGGATGGGGGTGCCGCCTTCCGTCTGCCGCTCCGGGTCGACCACCACCCCGAACGCCGGAATGAAGGTGTGGTTGACGATCTGGGTGCGGGACATCGGCGCCGCCACCCCCGGGATCTTGCCGGCCGGGATCGTCTCGTTCAGCGTGCCCGACCCGACGAACGCGGACAGCCGCGGGAACGTCGCCTGGTACCCGTACTTGGTGCGGGCGAGGCTGTGCCCCCGCAGCGGGTTCATCAGGTCGTCGCCGGTGTCGCCCACGTCGAACAACTGCGTCAGCAGGTACTGCTGGCAGGCCAGCACCGGATCGGGCGGGGAGTCCCGGTTCTCGGCGATCTTGTTGTTCCGCGCCGACCCGGCCTGCGAGTCGGCGTACAGCACGAAGCTCAGCCCGAGGACGGCGAACAGGGCGAGCATGGCCAGCACGACGATCAGGATGGCCCCGCGGCGGGCCGGCCGGGTGCGGGGGTGAGAGACGAACATAGCGGTCTGCCTCGTCGGGCGGTGGTTCTGAGGGTGGGCCGCCACAGAGGGCGGCCGCTACAAACCGGTGTCTGGTAGGGGCCGCCCTCTGTGGCGGCCCGCGGTCGTTACAGAGGCACCACCACGGTGACCTGCCGGGACAACTGCGTGTTCACGTCGAACACCCGCACCTTCACCTTCACCCCGCTCACGCGGGCGCGGAACGGGATGCAGTTCGGGTTGCCGGGCACGTTCCAGTTGGGCAGCGGCGCCCAGGTGTCGAACACCCGGGTGCCGACGGTCGGAACGGTCCCGTTCCACGGGCCGGGGGTGCCGACCGTTTCATCGGCGATGTTCTCCGGCCGGAACGGGTCGGGCTGGAGGGCGTTCCGCAGCGGGATGTCGTCGAACGGCTCGTCCCCGTTTTGGTAGGCCAGCGCGGGCGACGGCGCGACGGCGGGGGTCGGGAACGGGATGTAAGTGGTGCCGACCGGGATCGGGATGACGCCGCCGCCGGCGAACCGCCGGGACGCGGCGTTCGGGGCGTAGGTGAGCGTCGTGCCGCCCGGCCCCGGCTTCGTCCATTGGGGACCGGTGGTCCACGCCGCCTTCACCTCGAACGACAGCACGTTGGTGAGCACGATGTCGTCGCCGTACCGGGCGGTGCCGGCGAGGATCGGCTGCGGGGTGGTCCGCGGGTCGCCGTACCAGCGGTTGGCCGGGAACCGGATGCTGTCCGGGGTGTTGGTGATGTAGTTACCCGGCGAGCTGGTGGACGGCCGCAGGCTGATCACGTCCTGGATGAGCGAGGCGGCGGCCGGCGGGATGGCGTCGATGGGTGTCTTGGTGAGCAGTCGGGTGCGGCGGTACAGGGTGTAGCTCTGCACCCCGCCGACGATCTGCGGGTTACCCAGGAACCAGTACACCTCCGCCCACTGGGACACGTAGGTGGTGCCGGCCGGGGTGGCGGTGTCGGTGGCGTTCTGGGCGAGGAACTGGGCCAGGATGGGCGGGGCGGCCGCGAGCGAACTCACGTCGGCGGTGAACAGTTGGTCCTGCGACTTGCCGGTGCGGCGGACGGTCATGCCCAGCACGTGCCCGGAGGCGTTCGGGTTGGCGGCGGTGACCGCGTCGCTGCGGGTGGAGTACACCCCCTCCTGGTCGGTGCCCTCGAAGATCGACCCGTTCCCCTGACGGATCAGGAAGAACCCGCTCTCCGGCGGGGCGGTCTGGGTGCCGCCGGGGGTGAGCAGGTCGAACCGCAGGTCGCTCAGCAGGGTGGTACCCGAGTCCCCGCCCTCGAAGTGGCTGGCGGCCAGGTCGGCCCGCAGTTGCACGTCGGCGGTGCGGAGCCGGCTGGCCAGTTCGCCGGTCGCCTTCAGGTACCGCAGGTTGTCGGTGGCCGCGCTGAACGCCCAGGCGAGCACGGTCATGATGAGCACGGCCCGCGCCGCCGCCATCATCAGCTCGACCAGGGTGAACCCGCCACGGCGGGGGGGGTGGTATCGCATGGGTCGAATCCGGCAGTGT
>CANJKY010000234.1 GCA_947474875.1 Gemmataceae bacterium | reverse complement strand
TGTATCATCGCCCCGCACGTCGCGTCCGCCACCACCGGCACCCGCGACGCGATGGCCCGGCTGTGCGCGGCCAACCTGCTCGCCGGCGTCCGCGGCGAGCGGTTGCCGCACTGCGTCAACCCCGAGGTGTACGAGTAACCCCCATGCCCCGCCCCGCCGCCTTCCTCGCCCTGCTCTTCCTCACATCCTCCGCCCTCGCCCAGGGCACCAAGGCCGACTACGAGCGGTCGCTCGGCCTGCGGGAGCGGTTCGCCAACAAGGTGTTCCGCGACCGGGTGGAGCCGAAGTGGTACACCGACGGCACGTTCAGCTACGAGGTGGCTCTGGCCGAGCAGAAGAAGGAGTTGGTGCTGGTGGACCCGGCGAAAGGCACCCGCACGGTGGTGACGGCGGACGACCTCAAGGAGAAGAAGGCGGCGGCGGTGCCGACCGGGCCGGGGCCGATCGGGCCGGGCGGGCGGCGGGGCGGCGGCGGGCGGGCGGCCACCTCGCCGGACGGCAAGTGGTCGATCAGCATCAAGGACAACAACGTCGTCCTGGTGAACCGCGAGTCGAAGGAGGAGACCCCGCTCACCACCGACGGCAAGGCGGCGGACGGCTACGGCCGGGTGTTCTGGGCGGCGGACTCGAAGCACTTCGTCGCCATCAAGACGAAGGCCGGCGGGGACCGCAAGGTGACGCTCGTCGAGACCTCGCCCCGCGACCAGCTTCAGCCGAAGACCAGCACCTACGACTACCTGAAGCCGGGCGACCCGATCCCGCAGGCCAAGCCGCACCTGTTCGACGTGGCGGCGAAGAAGGAGATCCCCGTCTCGGACGAGCTGTTCCCGAACCCGTGGGACGTGAGCTACGAGCACTGGTCGAAAGACGGCACCCGGTTCCACTTCGTGTACAACCAGCGGGGTCACACGGTCATGCGGGTGCTGGCGATCGACGCCGCCACCGGCAAGGTGACGCCGGTGGTGAACGAGGAGTGCAAGACGTTCTTCGACTACGCGCACAAGCTGTACGTGCAGTACCTGGACGACACGGACGAGATGGTGTGGATGAGCGAGCGGGACGGGTGGAACCACCTGTACCTGATCGACCTGAAGACGGGCGCGGTGAAGAACCAGATCACCAAGGGCGAGTGGGTGGTCCGCCGGGTGGAGCGGGTGGACGCGAAGGCCCGTGAGATCACCTTCGCCGTACACGGCATTCACCCGGCCCAAGACCCGTACCACACGCACTACGCCCGCATCAAGTTCGACGGCACGGGGCTTGTGAACCTCACCGACGGCGACGGCACGCACGCCGCCGGCGGCGACCGCCCGCCGAGCGGGTTGCGGTTCTCCCCGGACGACAAGTTTTATCTGGTGACGCACTCCCGCGTCGACCTGCCGCCGGTGACAGAACTGCGGCAGACGGCCGACGGGAAGAAGGTGCTGACGCTGGAAACGGCCGACGTGTCGAGGCTGGAGAAGGCCGGGTGGAAGCCGCCGGAGCGGTTCGTGGCGAAGGGGCGGGACGGCACCACCGACATCTACGGCATCATCCACCGGCCGACGAACTTCGACCCGGCGAAGAAGTACCCGGTGATCGAGTACATCTACGCCGGCCCGCACGGGCACCACGTGCCGAAGGGGTTCGCCGCCCTGCATCGGTCGGGGATGGCCATGGCCGAACTCGGGTTCATCGTGGTGCAGATCGACGGCATGGGCACCAGTTGGCGGAGCAAGGCGTTCCACGACGTGTGCTGGAAGAACCTGGGCGACAGCGGGTTCCCGGACCGCATCCCGTGGATCAAGGCGGCCGCCGCCAAGTACCCTCAGATGGACCTGAGCAACGGGGTGGGCATCTTCGGCGGCAGCGCCGGCGGCCAGAGCAGCACGCGAGCGGTGCTGGCGTTCGGCGACTTCTACACCGCCGCCGTGTCCGACTGCGGGTGCCACGACAACCGCATGGACAAGATCTGGTGGAACGAGCTGTGGATGAGCTGGCCGGTCGGCAAGCACTACGAGGAGCAGTCGAACGTGACGCAGGCGAAGAACCTGACGGGCAAGCTGATGCTGGTGGTCGGCGAGCTGGACCGGAACGTGGACCCGGCCAGCACCTTCCAGGTGGCGAACGCGCTCATCAAGGCGAACAAGGACTTCGACCTGCTGGTGGTGCCCGGCGGCGGGCACGGGGCGTGCGAGACGCCCTACGGCCAGCGGCGGCGGGCGGACTTCTTCGTGCGGCACCTGCTCGGGGTGGAGCCGCGGGCGAAGTGAGCCCCGACACCGGCGGCCCGCCGGGGTTCCTCCGCCGACACACTTTTCCCGCCCCGGCCGAACCGCCGGGGCGGTCCTCGTTCCCCGGAACGGTCCCCCAGTTCCGACAACTCGCCGCCTGATGCCGGAAGTGTGAACTACGCTTCGGGCGCGACCGCTCGCGCCCTTCCCCCGGTGTGTCATGGCGAAACAGTTGTCGTTGAGCGACTTCCTGGCCGTGCTGACGAAGAGCCAACTGCTCGAACCGGAGCGGGTGCAGGCGTTCTGCGGCCAGCAGCAGGAGGTGCTGTCCGCCGCCACGCTGGCCGAGCGGATGGTGGCCGCCGGGCTGCTCACCCGGTTCCAGTCGTCGCACCTGCTCCGCGGGCGGTGGCACCGGTACTTCATCGGCCCGTATAAGGTGATGGACCGCATCGGCACCGGCACGAACAGCCAGGTGTACCTGTGCGAGCACACGCGGATGAAGCGGCGGGCGGCGGTGAAGGTGCTGCAGGCGGACAAGGCGCGGAGCGCGGAGGCGGTGAAGCGGTTCGAGCGGGAGGCGATGGCGGCGGCGGCCATCCGCCACCCGAACATCGTGCACGCCTACGACCTGGGGCGGGACGACCGGCTGCACTACCTGGTGATGGAGTACGTGGACGGGCGAAGCCTGCTGCAACTGCTCGGGGACGAGGGGCGGATGGCCCCGCGGCAGGTGGCGCTGCTGCTGTGGCAGGCGGCGTCCGGGCTGCACGTCGCCCACCAGGCCGGGGTGGTCCACCGGGACGTGAAGCCGAGCAACCTGATGGTCAGCCGGGACGGGCGGCTGAAGATCCTGGACCTCGGGCTGGCCCGGTACACCGGGGACGACGAGAACCTGACCCGCGGCGGGGCGGTGCTCGGGCTGGCCGCGTACATCGCCCCGGAGCAGGCGACCGACAGCCACAACGTGGACGCCCGCGCCGACATCTACGGGCTGGGCGCCACCTTCTGGCTGGCGGTGACGGGGAAGAAGCCGCCGGTGTACGGCCAGTTCGCCCCGCCGCCGCCGCGGACCCCGGCCGAGGCCGCCGAGTACGACCACCTGATCGGCGTCATCCGGAAGATGATGGCACTCCGGCGGGAGGACCGGTACCAGTCGGCGGCCGAGGTGGTGGAGGCGATCGGCGGGCTGATCCAGCCGGGCGGGTCGCCGCCGGTGGTCATCACCCCGGCCCCGGTCGCCGTCACCCCGGCCCCCCGCGGCGACGACGGCCAGGACAGCAGCGACGGGTACTCCCTGTTCGACCTCCCGGCCGCGTCCGACGACCGCCCGCCGCCCGGCCGCACGGCGGTCGCCGCGGCGCCGCAGCGGATCGCGTTCGGGGCGTCCGCCGGCACCCCGATGCCGCCGAGCTTCCGCTCGGCCGTCGCCCCGCTCCCGCCGCCGGCGTCCGCCCCCGCCGCCCCGACGGCGGCCCTCACCCCGGCGTCCGCCGAACCAGCCGGTATACCCGATGGCCCGTTCGCCCAGGCCGCCCCCGCCGGGGCGAACGCCGTCCGCCCGCAGACGACGGCGGCCCTGCGAACGTGGTCGCCGTGGGCCTTCCTCGCGTTCGGCGTGCTGGTGTTCCTGGCGGCGCTGGCGTACTTGATCTGGGGGTGAGGCCGACGCCGTGACCCGCGACGACCGTTTCGCCGGTCGCCGCGGGAACCACGCGCCCTCACGGCATGAATGCCGAATCTGGTAGCGTGAGGGATCGCGTTGACCGCGGCGGAATCGGTTACGCCCACTTTTCCTGCCAGACTCATGCGTCCGCCAGCTCGTACCGTCAGCGAAATCCCACGGCCGGTCCCTCCGAAACCGCGTTCGATCGCCGGGCGAGCCAAGCACCCGCCGCGATTTTCTCCGCTTCGTACACTTTCCCCGACGCGCCGGGCCGCCGCCGTCCAGCACCTGTCGAGGCCCGCATGCCGAACACCCTGCTGACGCGGATTGCCGCCCGGTTGTCCGCCCCGGACGACCCGCCCGACTCTGCTCTGCTCGGCCGGTTCGCCGCCGACCGGGACGCGGACGCGTTCGCCCTGTTGGTCGCCCGGCACGGGCCGATGGTGCTGGGCGTGTGCCGCCGGGTGCTGGGCAACGCCCCTGACGCGGACGACGCCTTCCAAGCGGCGTTCCTGGTGCTGGTGCGGCGGGCCGGCGACGTGCAGCGGCAGGACCGGCTGACCGGCTGGCTGTACGGGGTGGCGTACCGCACGGCGGTGGAGGCCCGGCGGCTGCGGGCCAGGCGGGTGAGCCGCGAGACGCCGACCGGCGAGGTGCCGGAAATGCCCGTCGAAGCGGCCGCCCAGGATGTGGAGTTGCCGGCGGTGGTCGAGCGGGAGCTGGCGGCGCTGCCGGCCCACTACCGGCTGGCCGTCGCCCTGTGCGACCTGCACGGCCACCCGCGGGCCGACGCCGCGGTCGCGCTCGGCATCCCCGAGGGCACGCTGTCCAGCCGGCTGAACGCCGGCCGCAAGTTGCTCGCCGCCCGCCTCGCCCGGTGCGGGTACGGGTTGGCGGCGGTCGGGGCCGTCGGCGGGTCGGCATCGGCCGTGCCCGGTCCACTCGTCGATGCGGCCGTGCGAACCGCCACCGAGCCTGTGTCCACAACCATCGCTTCCATCACCGAAGGGGTCCTGCACACCATGAGCGCGAAACGGAAACTGCTGGGCTGGGCGGTCGCGGGTCTGATCGCGGCCGGGGCGGTCGGCGCGACCGCGGTGTTCGCCGGCGGCACCACCGCCCCGCGGCCAGACTCGGGCAAATTGATCGCCAAGAAGGCCAATGAGAACAAGGACGACGCCGGGGCGAAGAAGGTGGCCGACGCCCCGCCGGTGGTGGTGAAGACGGTGCCGGCGGCCGGGTCGGAGAACGTCGACCCGGGGTTGAAGGAGGTGAGCGTGACGTTCAGCAAGGCGATGACGGACGGCAGTTGGACGTGGGCGACGGACACGGGCCGCGGGGCCGCGCTGCCGTCCGGCGACAACAAACCGGCGTTCGACAAGGACAAAAAGACGTGTGCCCTGGCGGTCAACCTGGAGCCGGACACCACCTACGCGGTGTGGCTGAACGGCGGCAAGTTCATGAGCTTCGTGGACGCCGACGGCACCCCGTCGCTACCGTACCTGCTGGTGTTCCGTACCGGTAAGGCGAAGTGACCCATGCCGACCAAGACGAAGGGCGAGCTGGAGGCCGAGGTCAGTCAGGCGGTCATCCGGTTCGAGAAGGAGTACATGGGCCGCGGGCCGCTGGAGACCCGCACCTTCCTGGTGGACGACCTGGTGCTGGTGCGGCTGAAGGGGGTGCTGACGGCGGCCGAGCACAAGCTGGCCGCCGCCCCGGACGCCGAGCGGGGGCGGGACCTGATCAAGCAGGTGCGGCAGCAGTTGATCGAGAGCGGCGGGCCGCTGCTGCACGCGGCGGTGAAGGACATCCTCGGGGTGGGGGTGCGGAGCATGCACACCGACATCTCCACCCGCACCGGCGAGCGGGTGATCGTGTTCACCCTGGACAGCCGGCCGGAGTACGACCTGCCGCAAAAATGACCGAACCGAGTTGACGCGGCGGCGACAGCGGGTATTAATCATTCCGACCCGTCACGCGGATGGCGCCCGCCCGCCGCACGCCGGGTCCACAACTAGTGCTTAAAGTCGCCCCGGTGGGAACCGCCGGGGCGGATCACGGCCGCCAGACCTCATCCCCGTTTCGGGGTGACGTCTGGCGGCCTTTTTTCGTTCCTACCCGCCGAGGATACCGCCGTGCTCACCCGCCTCCGCCGCCAGCCGCGCCCGACTGCCGTGACCGCCCCGCCGGCCGCCCACGCCGTCCCCACCCCGCACCGCGACCGGTACGGGATCGAAATCGTCTACTACCACTCCCCGACCGACCTGACCGACTGCCTGCACACCCCGCGGGTGGGCGGCGGGCGGCTGGTGGCGGTGTTCGCCGCCCGCGGCCACGACCGCCTGCCGCCGGACCTGGCCGCCCTGCCCGACCGCCTCATCCACACCGCCGACCCGGCCGCCCCACTCGCCGATCAGCCCGCCGGCTGGTTCGAGCCGGACCCGCGGCAGGCGGTGGTCGCGGCCATGGCCGGGCTGCGGGCCGGCGACACGCTG
>CANJKY010000233.1 GCA_947474875.1 Gemmataceae bacterium | reverse complement strand
GGTGGTCAAGATCTTCCACTGCCCGAGCCGGCGGGCGGCCCAGCTTTACAACAACAACGCCAAGATCGACTACGCCGGGAACGCCGGCAACGGACTGGGGGACGCGAACACCACCGGGGTGATCTTCCGCACCGGGGCCGCCGGCCCGACCCGGGTGGCGGATGTGACGGACGGCACCAGCAACACCGCCCTGTTCGGCGAGAAGCGGATGAAGTTGGACCAGTTCGGCCGCAGTTACGACGACAACGAGTCGGTATTCTCCCCCGGCTGGGACAGCGAGGTGGTGCGAGCGGCGGTCACCGACCGGGACACCACAGCCGCCGCCGGGTTCCTGAGTTGGGGGCCGAACCCGGACATCAAGAAGACCGATCCGGCCGTCTTCCCGGACCCGCAGAGCGGGCTGAGCCAGTTCGGCTCGTCCCACCCGAGCGGGTGCAATTTCGCCCGGTGCGACGGGTCGGTGCGGCTGGTGCGGTTCAACCCGGACCGCACCCAGTTCCGCCGGTTCTGCACGAAAGCGGACGGCCAAGTGTACGCCGACAACTAAACTGACCGTGCCCCGGCGGCCCGTTCGGCCGCCGGTCCCCACGGGAGAAGCCAGTCATGCGGACCAACCGGATCGCGGCGATCGCCTTCGCCTTCGCCCTCGGCCTGACGGTCGGGTGCGGAGGGGACAAGGACACCAAGAACACGGCCGCGTCGGACGCCTACAACAAGCGGATGAGCGGGTCCAACCCGGAAGACCGGCGGGGCAAGGAGGGCGCCGGCGACCCGGGGAAGGACGAGAAGAAAGACGAGAAGAAAGACGAGAAGAAGTGAGTGCCGCATGACGACGCGAGCGGCGTGGGCGGCGGTCGTACTGACGGCGTTCGCCGTCGGGTGCGGTCCGCCGCCCACGCCGCCGGTCGACGCGGCCGCCGAGCGGGAAGACGAGCGGCTGATCCTTGAGGCTGGGAGAGCGGAACGCGGGCCGCAGCCCGGACAGAAGAGCAAGGGGAAAGGGAAGCCGGCCAGCCCGGCCACCCGTAACCCGGACGACGACTGACCCCCGAAAGACCGCACACGGCGTGTGCGGGCCACGCTCACACGCTGAACAACTCCCGCGCGTTCCGCGTCGTCTGGTCGGCGATTACCTCGGCCGTCACCCCCCGCACCGCCGCCAGGCAGTCGGCCGTGTGCCGCACGAACGCCGGCTCGTTCCGCTTCCCCCGCACCGGCACCGGGGCCAGGTACGGGCTGTCCGTCTCCACCAGCAGCCGGTCGGCCGGCACGGTCGCCGCCACCGCCCGCAGGTCGGCCGCCGTCTTGTACGTCAACATGCCAGCAAACGACACGTGCAGGCCCACCGCCACGCACGCCGCCGCCGTGTCCGCGTCCCCGCTGAACGAGTGCATCACCCCCCGCACCGGGCCGTGCCGGTCGAACTCCGCCCGCAGCACCCGCACCACGTCCGCCTCCGCCTGCCGGCAGTGGATGACGATCGGCTTGCCCAGCCGCCGGGCCAGGTGCAGGTGGCGGGCGAAGTAGTCCTCCTGGAGCGGGAACGGGGCGCGGTCCCAGTACCGGTCCAGCCCGGACTCGCCCACCCCGACCACCTCGGGCCGGGCGGCCAGGTCCGTCACCTCGTCCCAGTCGGCCGGCGCGGCCTCGGCCGCGTGGTTCGGCTGGATGCCGACCACCGCCGCCAGCACCGGATGGCGGGCGGCCAACCCGACCGCCGCCCGGCTGGTGGCCAGGTCCACGCCGATGGTGAGCACCCGCACCACCCCGGCCGCCGCCGCCCGGTCCAGCACGGCCGGCAGGTCGGCGGCGAACCGCTCGTCGTCCAGGTGGGCGTGGGTGTCGATGAGCGGGACCATCGTCGCTCCGGGAACGAAAACGGGAGGCCGCGGTCGGCCTCCCGTCAATTTTACTGCGGCCCGGCCGTCGTCACCGCCCGCCGTCCGGCGAGCCGCGGCCCTTACCGAAATCGCCGGTGCCGGGGCCGGCCGGCCCGGAGGCGGAAGTCGGCGTCTTCTCCTTCACCTTCTGCACCCACGCCTTCCACCCGGCCTCGCGGGCCGCCCGGTCCTTGGCGGCGGTGTCCTCGACCTCTTTTCGCACCTCCACCCGCCCGTCCGACCGCAGGATGACCAGCTCGGTCCCCGCGTCGTCGGTCACGGTGGTGCTGCCGAACAGCACGCTCTTCTTCCCGCCCTCGAAGTCGAGCAGCACGTGCGGGGTGCGGAAATCCACCGGCCGGCCGAGCGGCTCCACCTTCCCCTTCGGCCAGCCGGCGATGAGCGGGTACCGGGCGTTCTCCTTCGGCGGGGTGAGCACGTGGTGCCCGAGGGTGGCCCGCCACAGCGGCAGCTCGACCAGCGTCTTCTTGCCGATGAACTCGCCCACCCCGACCGGCACGTCCGCCTGCACCCACGCGCCGACCGGCTCCTTCGCCTCCCCGAACATGGTCTCCTCCACCCACCGCTGCATCTGCAGCACGGCCTTGCGGCCGCTCTTCACCTCGTCCAACTCGGCCAGCTTATACAGCAGACCCTGTTGGACGGTGGTGGCCCCGCCGGTGGCGCTCCTGAACGGCTCGGCCATCTCGGCCACCGTCTTCTCGTAGTGCTTGGGCGACACCGCGTACTGGAACGACTCGTACGGCACCTGCAGGGTCTGCGTCACCTGGAACGGCTTGGAGGTGATTACCTCTTCCTCGGCCAGCCGCCGCTGGGCCACCTTGTCCGGCTTGCCGTAGTTCGGGTTCCGCAACTTCACCGACACCCGGTACTGGTACGACACCCCCGGCTCCAGGTCGGTGTCCAGGAAGCGGACGAGCAGGTGCTTGACCGGCAGCTTCGCCTTGCCGCCGGTGTTGCCGCCGCCACCGCCCGCCGGGGCGCCGCCTGGCCCGCCCGGCACGCCGCCCGGCGCCCCGACCCCCGGTCCGCCCGGCATCCCACCCTTCCCGCCCCCGGACGACGGCGGCCCGCCGCCGTAGTTGCCGGGGCCGTACCCGCCTTTGCCGTAACCGGTGTTGAACCCGCTGCCGCTCCGCCCGCTCTCGTCGTCGTTGCCGTAGCTGCCGGGCAGCCCGGACGTCCCGCCGCCCTTCACCCCACCGTACCCGCCGGTGTTCTGCCGGTACCGGTTCAGGGTTTGGTCCTTGGGCAACTCCTTCAGCTTCTCCTCCTTGATCTGCTGGTAGTCGGCGACGATGGTCGGCAGGCGGATTTCCTCCGGGTAGTGCGTCTGGCTGACCACCGCCCCCTGCGGGGAGCTGGTCC
This sequence comes from Gemmataceae bacterium, assembly GCA_947474875.1. GTDB lineage: Bacteria > Planctomycetota > Planctomycetia > Gemmatales > Gemmataceae > JALHQU01. Next base: position 3,127 of record CANJKY010000233.1, on the reverse strand, counting down.
AGTTGGACGACATCACCGGCATGGGGGCGACCAGGTCTTGCTCCGGCCGCAGGAAGTACGGCAGGTACCCCTGCTCGGGCATGACGTCCGCGTCGTACAGGCCGAAGTTGTCGTTCCACCGGTCGGCGTGGTCGAACGGTTCCCACGCCACCTTCTCGATGTCGGTGGTGCCGGGGTAGATCCGCCGCCGCTCGACCACGAACCCGGCGTACACCGGCGCAGCGATGTTGCTCAGGTTGGCCCCGGACAGGCCGCCGCCCGCCCCACCGACTCCTGCGCCGCCCACGCCAGCACCGCCCACCCCGGCCCCGCCAACGCCAGCCCCGCCGACACCAGCACCACCTGCCCCGGCACCGGCCATCCCGCCGCCGCCGGGGATGCCGCCGTCCGGGCTGCCGGTGCCGCCCGCGCCGGGCGCCCCGCCACCCAGCCCGCCGCCGATCCCACCACCCACACCACCGCCGCCGGCGTAAGACACCGGCTGGCCGGTCTGCGGGTCTTTCATCTTGATCGCCCCCGGGCCGGACTCGACGATCGCCTCTTCGAGCGTGCGGAGCCGCAGCGCCCGGCGGATTTCGTCCAGTTGTTTCTCCAGCGGCACCGAGAGTTGGACCACCGCCATGCGGGTCGGGTAGATCAGGTACGCCGGCACCTTGTTCTGCTTCTTCGCCTCGGTGTACGACATCCACTCGACCACGTCGCCCTCGCTCGTCTGGCCGGGGTTGAACCCGCCGCCCATGCCGGGCATCCCCGGCATGCCGCCGCCCATGCCACCCCGGCCCCCCATGCCGCCGGGGCCGCGAAGCCCGCCCTCACCCGCCCCGCCGCCCGGCCCTGGCAGTCCGCCCCCGCCGCCGGGGCCGGGAAGCCCGCCGCCGCCACCACCGCCCGGCCCGCCGGGGCCGGGTAAGCCGCCCCCGCCCCCGCCACCCGGAGCGCCGGGCTGTCCGCCGCGGCGGCTCCGCTTCTTCTTCCCGTCGATGAAGTCGCCCAGCGTTTTCGGGTCTTTCACCGTGTCCGGCTTCTTGGACAGCCACAGGCCGGTGTAGTTCTTCAGCACCCCGTCCTCGTCGAACTCGAAGTTGGTGCGGCCGAACTTGCGGACCGACCCGAGCACCAGATCGATCTGCGACTCGATCGGCGGCAGCGCGACCGGGTTCTCCCGCCGCAGGCTCGGCCACACGGTCGGCTCGAACGCCTCGGCGCGGATGCGGAACGCGTCGGTGTCGGCCGGGTTGAACTCGACGCCGGGGATCTTCGTGGCCTTCAGCCCGGGGTCGGTCGTGTCCATCCGTTTGCGGTCGAGGCTGGACGCCTTCTGGGTCATGTCGTCGGCGGTCTTCTTCGGGTCCACCGCCGCGGTCGCCGACAGCACGCCGTACAGCAGGAACAGGGCACCCAACCCGGCGGCGGTGAACAGCAGCAGCTTGTCCCCCTTGGCCAGGAACAGCTCTTTGAAATCAGGCTTCGCCATGTGATCCCCTTCGTTCGTGAAGTCCGGGGTTGAGTTCGAGTCGGGAGTGAGGGCACCGGCCGGCGGTCGGTGCCACGAAAGATCGACCGCTAGTTATTCGACGCTCACTTGGCCGGCGGCGTTGGCGCCCCACCCGGCTTATCCGCCGGCGGCTTGTCGCCCATCGGCTTGTCGTCCTTCGGCTTATCTGCGGGCTTGTCCGCCGGCTTCTCACCCATCGGTTTGCCGGCCGGCTTGTCCGTCGGGGCGGCCGGGTCCATCGGCGGCGCCGGCTGTTCGGGGGCGGGGGTCAGCGGCTGGCCGTCGGCCGGCTTGGGCGCTTCCTTCTTCTCGTACAGCGACACCACCCCGAAGATGGCGAATTCGACCAGCCCGGAGCCGGCCTCGGCCGGGATGATGTTGTCGTCACTCACCGCGGCCCCGCCGCCCGGCGCGCCACCGCCGCCGGGGGAGGGCGGCGAAAACTTCCCGCCGCCCCGCCGCTCATCCTGCTCGCCGCCGCCACGGCGGTCGGCTTCGCCGCCGTCCGGGCTGCCGGTGCCGCCCGGCGCACCGATGCCACCGTCGCCCGGGTCGCCGAAGATGTTGTCCGAGGTGGACCCGCTCGCCCCGACCGCCGGCAGGGTGCCGCGGAACCGCTGCCACTGGGTCTGCGTCACCTGCATCCGCAGCACCGAGTTCGAGTACGCGATCAGCAGGTCGTTGATGAAGTCGCGGTCGATCACCACCGACAGGGCGACGGGCATCCGCCGCACGTCCTCGGTCCGCTTCAGGTACCGCAGGCGGTTGCCGAGCAGCACCGCCGTCGGGGTGCCCTTCTTAGCGCCCTTTTTGGCCGTGGTGCCGCCCGCCCCTGGCGGGCCGTACCCGGCGTTCTCCCCGCCGCCCTCGCCGCTGCTCGGCCCGCCAGCCCCGGCGCCGATCATGCCGCCGCCGCCGGGGATGCCGCCGGTGCCGCCGCCGGGCGCGTTCGGGTCGGCCGCCGTCGCCAGCGACGGGTCTTCTTCGATGTGCTTGGGCGGTTCCAGGGTGGCGTTCTTGTTCTTGTGATCGAGCATCCCCAGTTCCAGGGTGTTCACCAGGCGGATGGGCACCGTCGCCTCGTCGAACACCTGCTCCACCCGGGCCAGGCGGGTGACGGTCGGCACGTTCACCAGTTCCCGCTCGGTGATGTTCAGCCGGGACAGCCCGGGCACGTTCTCGCCCTGCACCGTCAGCACGAAGTCCGGCTGCTCCCCCTTCGGGTCGTCCAGCCACAGGTTCACCTTCATCGACTTGTTCATGCCCACCACCTGGAGGCGGTCGGTGGTGTTACGGATCTGCCCGCCGATCATCTTCCGCTTGCCGTCCTCCCGCACTTCCAGATCCAGTTCCCACACCCGGTTCTTGAACTTCCGCTTGAGCGGGTTGTCGGCCGTCTTCGGGGTGATGTCCACGAACCGGGCGGCCTCGCGGTTCACCTGGGCGATCGGCTGGAGCAGCGCCTTCTGCACCCAGTAGTCTTCCAGAGCCAGCCACAACACGGCCGGGGGCACCTGCTTATCCCCCCAGTTGGTGACGTACCGCACGGCCGACTCCCACGACCCGCCGGTGAACCGGGTGGGGGCGATCTCGCCGTTCAGCTTGCCGTACCCCTCGTTGAACGCCTTCTCC
>CANJKY010000232.1 GCA_947474875.1 Gemmataceae bacterium | reverse complement strand
AGCGGGAGGTGGAGGTGATGGCCCCGCCGACGCTGGTCGCCCCGGCCGACGGCGGCGAGCGACAGGTGTTCGTGCCGGTGTCGCTCACCCACCGAACCACCGGGGCGAAGACGGCGGCGGTGGTGCGGTTCGTGGACCGGTTCGCCGAACCGCCTACCCCCGGACGGTGAGCACCGGGCACGGGGCGGTGCGGACCACCTTCTCGGCCACGCTGCCGAGCAGCAGGTGCGCCAGCCCGCCGCGGCCGTGCGTGCCAATGACGATCAGGTCCGACTGCCCGGTCTTCGCCGCGTCCACGATCTCCGCCGCGGCCGACCCGATCCGCACGCTTCCGGTGGCCGTCATTTTCCTGTCCGAGATCAGCTTGGCCAGCGACTCGTTGGCCGACTTCACCAGGTCGTCCATGTCCGGAGTGGCAACCGGCACCGGCATGACCGCGTCCGGCATGGCGAGCGTCAGGTCCGGCACCACGTACAGGACGGTCAGCTCGGCCCGCAGCTTGTCGGCCAGTTCGGCGGCGTAGGCCACGGCCTTGTCCGAGCAGTCGCTGAAGTCGACCGGGGCCAGGATGCGGCGGAGGGAGATCATCGCAGGCTCCTGTGGGTGCGTAACGGCATTGTATTCGGCGGGTGCGGGCGGGCCGGCCGGCGGGTATCATCGGGGCAGGTGGAGCGACCTCACCCCCCGGCCCCCTCTCCCACGGCGAGAGCCGTGACCGCCAGGGAGCGGGGTGATTGAAGAGACCTCACCCCCCGGCCCCCTCTCCGAGCCGGAGAGGGGGTGTGCAACGGCGGATGGTGATCTGGGGTCGTGGTCGGAAGTCCGCGAGCGGAACGCTTCACCCGGAATCTGCCCCGTTTGAACACCCCCTCTCCGGCTCGGAGAGGGGGCCGGGGGTGAGGTCCCACCTGGATTACGCCATGATCCGCACCCCAATACTCTTGCTGTTCGTCGCCACGGCCATTCCCGCCGCCCCGGTGCCGGAGCCGAAGCTGACCGAAGCGAAGGCGGCGGCGTGGGACAAGCTGTGGGCGCAGGCCGGGCTGTGGGAGGAGCCCTTCCAGGCCGAACTGGTGTGTCGGCTGCTGAAGGAACCGAAGCCGGCGACGGAGTTCCTGCGGGGCAAGCTGCCGCCAATCAAGCTGGACGCGAAGGAGGCGAAAGAGTTGATCGCCCAACTGGGCAGCGAGAAAGAGGAGGAGTGGCAGGCGGCGTACCGCGAGCTACGGAAGCGGGACGTGCGGCTGGCGATGACGCTGCGCGACGCCTGGGCGGAGACGACGACCCCTGAGCAGCGGCGGCGGTTGGTGGCGGTCACGACGTACTGGGGCGGGCAGTACGACACCCCGGAGCAGTGGGAGGAAGAATTCCGCCGCATCCGCGCGGACGGGGACGTTCTGTTTCCGTCGGAGCCGAACGATCTGGCCGAGTGGCAGGAGCGGCTCTCGATCGTGTTCGAGGCCCCGCGGGTGAGGCTGATGCTGCGGACACTGGAGGCGATGGGCACGCCGGAGGCGCGGGCGGTGGTCGAGCGGATGGCGACGGGCAACCCGGACGTGGAACTGACGAAGGAGGCGGCGGCGCTCGCCAAGCGGATGAAGGGCAAGCCGGCGGAGTCGCGGATGGCCGCCGGACTGCGAATACTCCACTTCTGGCAGAAACCCCGCGGCGACCCGCTCGACCCGACCGACCTGGCCGCGTTCGTGACCCATCCGGACATGGCGGTGGCGCTCCTGAAGGCCAACCTGGGGCCGGTCAAACTGACCCGCAAGGAGGGGGAGGCGCTGCTCGCCCGGCTGTTCAGCGACGACCCGAACACGGTGCGGGCGGCCCTGCGGGCACTCCAGCAGACGGACATCCGGGCGGCGATGACGCTGGAGGACGCCTGGGCGCAGACGTCGTCTCCGGACCACCGCGGGCGGCTGGTGCTGGCCTGTACGACGCTCTGGTATCAGCCCGTCGGCAACGATTTCGACGTGGACGCCGACCACAAGCTGATCGACTACGAACTCCTCTATCAGCCCGACCGGGACATGCCGACCGACTGGCGCGTCAAAGTGCTCCAGCGGGTCGACACGACGGAGAAGCACCACCGCGTGGGCACATCGATGTACCTATGTAACACGTTGCGAGACGCATACGGGAACGGCCGGTGGGAGCGGGAGGCGGTGGGGCTGCACGTCCTGGATGTGATCGGCACGGCCGACGCGGTGGCGGTCATCCAGGACGTGGCGACCGGCCACCCGGACGCGTACCCGACGACCGTGGCGACGTGGCTGCTGAAAAGAAGGGGGAAGTAGCAGACGGCACTACTCGGGGTCGGCCCGGCGGCTGGTGAAGACGGCGGCGGTGAGCAGGGCGAACCCGAGGGTGTATGTCACCGGCGAGAGGTACGGAATCCATAACCTCTCGGCCGCCGGGACTGCCCATTCGACGCCGTGGCTGACCAACTTCCAAAGCACCGCGTAGCCGAGGAAACACAGCCCCCGAAACAGCAGCACCACGAACGCGGGAATCGCGAAGCGGGCGACAGAGGGGTGCGATTTTCGGCGGCGGACCGCCACCACCAGGCCGACGACCGACACGACGATCCAGACGAGGGAACCGAGCAGGTTGAGGTAGCTTTCCAGCCACATCAGAGGGGTCATGCCCGGCCTCCGGCGGCGGGTCGCCGGCCGGCGAACACCGCCCACGTCAGCAGGGCGTACCCGGCCGGCAGTACGACGTGATCGATCAGTTGAAACACCGGGCCGAGACTGCTGTGCATGTTCCCCCAGAAGGAGGTGCGCGGCACCACCCGCCACAGGCAGAACACCGCGACCACCATCCACACCCACACCGCCGCCAGCAGATACCCGACCAGCGCCACCCGCGCCGACCGGCCGTGGCGGCGGAAGTTCCGCACCGACAGCCCCAGCCCGGCGAGCACCACCAGCCCGAACGGGAGGACCGCGAGGAGCGAATCGAGCGTCACCGGTCACACCCCCGTCGTCTCTTCCAGCTTGCCGTTCCGCCACGCCTTCCGCAGGCTCCAGCGGTAGAACCACTGCGACACCACCACCAGCCCGATCGTCGTCACCAGCAGCAGCCCGGCCAACTCCACGTTCGTGTACCCGCTGAGCGGGGTGTCGGCCAGCGGCGAGCCGTCCGGCGCCGGGCCGGCGATCGCCCGCCGCATGCCCTCCAGCCAGTACGTCGTCGGCAGGCACTGCCCCACGTATTGCAGCCACTTCGGCAGCACGTTCAGCGGGAACACCACCCCGCTCAGGAAGTACACCACCCCGGCCACCCCCTCGCTCAGGAACATGCCGCTGCGGCTCATGTTCAGCACGGCCGAAGCCAGAATCATCCCGCACGCCCACAGCATCACCACCCCGAGGGCGAGGAACACCGGCAGCCACGCCAGTGATTCGGCCGAGTAATGCAGGTGGGCCCGCACGTCCGGGATCATCAGCCCGACGGCCAGGGTGATGCCGCCGCCGACGAACCCCTCCAGCCCGCGGGCCAGCCCGCGGCCGACGAAGTACGCCTGGAACTGGGCCGGGCTGATGAAGATGTACTTCAGCATGCGGTAGTTCTCGCGGTCGGAGATGACCACGTAGCTCATGCCGAACATGACGCACCCGACCAGCCCGTAGCAGGCGTTCGACACGTACAGGTACGGCAGGTATTCGACCGGCAGGGGCGGGCGGCTGGCGGCGGCGACGGCGTACTTGGCGGCGTAGAACATGCACACCAGCATCATCGCCCCGCACACCGGCTTGACGACCAGGTACAGCAGGAACAGCCGCACGTCCGCCCAGTTGGACTCGATCTGCCAGCCCAGCCAGGTGGACCAGCGGAGGGTGCGGAGGGGTTCGGGCATCGTGGGTGTCGCGTCCGTTTCTGGTTCTTCGTCCCGGAGGGACGGCGGCCGGTAGCCAGGGGCGAAAACCCTGGTCCGTGTTTCCCATACCGTTGAGCCGCGGAGCGGCGACGGATTCCGTCGTCCCTCCGGGACTGCACGTTCGCCGATCAACCCCCAGGGGTTTCACCCCTGGCTACCGGCCGCCGTCCCTCCGGGACGAAGAATCGGTGTCGTCCGGATCGTTCCGATCGACTACCGTCCACCCGTTCTTCGTGTGTCGCCAGCCATCCCGATACCACCTCACCCACACGAGCGTCACGGGGAGTAGGCAACACGCCCCGACAACCAGCAACGCCCAAGGACCGATGACGTGCTGTAGGGCGGTCGCTGGCACAGCCAACACCACACCGACGATGATCGCGCATCCGGCTTCTTCCATCGGCGGATGACCGAACCCCATGATCGGCCCTCACTGCCACTTCACCGTCAGCGTGCCCTCGGCCTTCGCCTTGCGTTCGAGCAGGTCGAGGCAGAACTTCGCTAGCCCGAGGAAGATCACCCCTAGCACCGCCAGTATGCCGATCTCCGTCCACAGCGGCAGGAACCCGTCGATGCGGAACAGCACCTGCCGCAGCGCGTCAATCCCCGCGGTGAGCGGGATGAGTAGGCCGACCGCCGGCACCGCGTAGTGCGTCATCTGCCCGAGCGCCTTCAGCGGGAAGTTCATCCCCGTCAGCAGGTACACCGGCTCCTGTAGCAGGTTCACCGTGTGCCACGCCTCCCGGCCGAACAAGAGGAACACGGACGCGAACATCATGCCCAGCCCGTACAGCGCCACCATCGTGAGGGCGAACACCAGCAGCAGCAGCCACCACGAGGTGGGGTGGAACGAGATGTCGAAGATGAGCATGCCTGCGATCAGGATGGTGACCGCCCGCACCACCGTGGTGGTCATCCCGCCGACCGCCATGCCCGCCAGGATGCTCATCATCGGTGCCGGCGACATGACGTACAGCTCCAGGTTGCCGCCGTCCCGTTCCCAGTACAGGTGTGCGCCCATGCTCCACAGCACGTTCAGCCAGAAGGTGGTCATGGCCGCCCCGAGGATGACGATGCCGATGTACTCGTTCGGGGCGTTCATCCAGCGGTACACGTAGGCCAGCGCCGCCACGCTCATGAGCGGGAGTAGCGTCTCCTGGATCAGCCAGGTGCGGTTGCGGAACATCCACGCCACCCGCGGGTAGGTGCGGGCGTGGGCGGCGACGGCGAACAGGTTGAGCGACTCACGCAGTGGCACCGGCGTCTCCCTTCAGCGTTCTCCTCACCACCCATTTCAGCAGCAGCGGGACGAACGCCACCGCCGACACCGCCGCCAGGAACGCCGGGTTGATGGCGTCCCGCGGCGACTCCAGCCCGGCGATCTGACTCCCCGCAATCGCATATGCAACGGCGAACGGCAGCATCGCCGGCCAGCTCACCAGCACGTACTTCTTGAGCGACACCGGCGTCAGCGCCAGCCCCATGTTGATGACGAAGAACGGGATGACCGGCATCCACCGCAGGGCGAACACGTACAGCCCGCCGTCCCGCTCCACCCCCGCTTTCAGTCGCGTCAGCCGGCGGCCGAAGTGCCGCTCCACCCAGTCGCGGAACAGGTACCGGGCGAGGACGAACGACAGGGTGGCGGCGGTGATCCCGCCCACGCTCAGGATCGCCGTGCCCCGCCACGGGCCGAAGATCGCCCCGCCGACCATCGCCACCACCGCCGCCAGCGGGATGGGCAGGGTGAGAATGCCGACGTACACGGCGAGGTACGCCAGTACCGCCAGCACGAAGTGCGCGTCGGCCCACGACTGCCAGGCGTCCAGCCGTTCCCTGGCGAACGCCCACGCGGCGTCGGCGTTCGGGGCGAAATAGACGCCGGCGGCGACGGCGACGAGGAGGAGCGCGCCGAAGACGGTGCGGGGGGTGAGGCGGAAGCCGACGGACAGTTGTCCGTCGGCTTTGTGGGTTTTCTCCCCCTCTCCATTTTGGAGAGGGGGCTGGGGGGTGAGGTCCTCGACCGTCACGCGCCATCCTCCAGCCCGTGCCCGACCAGTTCGATGAACACGTCCTCCAGCGTCGGCTCGGTCTTCTTCAGCGTGAGGATCTTGCCGCCGGTCTGCACCACCGTCTGCACCACCCCGCCGATGGCCGCTTCTTCATCGAGCGCCACCTTCAACTCCACCGTGGTCGGTGTGTCGGTGGTGGTCGCTTGATGTACCCCCGGCAGCCGCCCGACGTCGGCGAACCCGTTCCGCCCCGGACTCAGGCTGAGTTCGAAGATGGCGTGCTTCTGCACCCGCCGCTTCAGGTTGGCCGGCGTGTCGCACGCCAGCACCTTCCCCTTGTCGATGATCGCCAGCCGGTCGCACAGCTCGTCCGCCTCGGCCATGTAGTGGGTGGTGAGCAGCAGCGTCCGCTCCGGCTTCTCCCCCATCCACTCGCGGAGGTACTTGCGGATGGCCCGCGCGCTGGTCACGTCCAGCCCGAGCGTCGGCTCATCGAGGAACAGGATT
>CANJKY010000231.1 GCA_947474875.1 Gemmataceae bacterium | reverse complement strand
GTCACCTCCCGGGGCCGCGGCGTTTCGTGGGTCCGGCTGTCCAGCGGCTAGGCGATCAGCCGTCGCAACTCCACGTCCCACAGGTCCAGCTGCCGCTCCTTGCTGAACTGTCGCTGATACACGGCATGGCACCGCTGCCGCATGGCAACCAGTTCGGCCGGGTTCGCCGACAGCCTCCTCAACTCGTCGGCCACCTGCGGCAGCGTCTCCGGTGTCAGGAGGTAGCCGACGCGGTACTCCTGCACCCACTTCGTGATCGCCGAGTCCGGCGAGCCGGCGAACAGCACCCCCCGCCCGGCCGCCAGCGCGCCGAAGAACTTGGACGGCACCACCGTGCCCGTCCACTCCGGCCGCAGGCTGACCAGGTGCAGGTCGCACGCGGTCAGCCGCTTCTCCAGTTCCGCCTCCGGGGCGAACCCGGCGAACGTCACGTTCGTATCGTCAGTCGTCACCGCCGCCCGCAGTTCGTCCGCCCGGTTGCCGCGGCCGGCGAAGCAGAACCCCACCCCGCTGCCGCGGAGTTGTCTAGCCAAATCCAGGAACTCGGTGTAGCTGTGCGCCCGACCGAAGTTACCGGAGTACAACAGGCCGAGCTTCGTGTCGCCGAACAAACTCCACCGCACTTCCGGGTCAGGTTCGGCCACCGCCGGCGGTTCCACCAGCGCCCACGGCACCAGCGTCCGGGTCGTCGCCTTCGACCCGTATCGTTTCAGCAAGTCCCCCATGCACGGCCCCAGGTCGGCGATCAGCCCGCACCGCCGGTACGCCGCAGCCAGCAGCCGCTTCAACACCCGCACCGGCAGCGACCGCTCCCCCACCAGCCCGTCGGCGACGGCCGCCTCGGGGTACAGGTCGAAGCACCAGTGCGCCACCCGCGTGCGGGTGCGGAGGAACCGCCACGGCAGCGCCGTCAGCACGCTCAGAATCGGGTCGGTGCCGACGAGCAGCACGTCGTTCCCCCGCCGCGGGGTGGTCACGGCCGCCCAACTCCAATCGGCCAGCATCCATGCCGCGTTCAACAACCGACCGACGTTGGACGCCTGCCTGAACCGCGGCCGCCACACCCGGCGGATGTGAACCCCATTCCACTCCTCGCTCAGCGGGTACGTCCTCGCCTCATCCCGGCAGCCGCGGTAGCACGGCATCGCCGTCACGTCCCACCCGCGGCAGGCCAACCCCTCGGCCAGGTCGGACAGGTGGCGGGCGCTCACCACGTCGTCCGGGTGGAAGTAGTGGTACAGGACGGTTACGTGCGGGCGGGCGAGACTCATGAGTTCGAAAGCAGGTACGCGGACGAGGGGAAGTGCCCGGGTGTAGCGGTCAGTCCGTCGTCGTTCCCCCGTGGCCGGTAGTTGCGGAACAACTCGCGGAGTGAGTCCGGGCGGAGGTGATGGAGGGCGGACAGCGCGGCGAGCAGGCGGAACCGGCGGTTGAACGCCAGGAAAGCGTGCAGCAGGGCCGACTCGTGATGGAAGAACAGGGCACCGGTCAGCAGGTCGCCGGGGTAGTCGTAGGGGAAGTAGATGTCGTGGAAATGAACGGTCACGCCGGGGGTGAGTCGGGGTAGGAGTTCCAGAACCACCCGGCTCACCTCGCCGGCCGGCCCTAGGGCGTGGGACGAATCGACGAACAGCAGATCGCCGGCGGTCAGCCCACCAACCACCTGGTCCGGCGGCAGGTTTTCGACCGCGGTCGGGATCAGCCGCACCTCACCACGGCCGGCGGCCGACCGCAAGAAGGCAGTCGGGTACGGCTCGACACACGCGACGTCCGGCCGGTACCCGGCTTCGGCCGCCGCGTGCAGGCACACCGCCGTGGACACCCCGCACCCGATCTGAACGATCCGCTGCGGCTTGTGTTTGAGCACGAAAGCGAACAGGCACTCCGCCTCGATCAGCCCGAATCCGGGCTCGCCGTTCCGTTCGCATGCCGCGGGGTGAATATCCCCGCGGGCCAGCCTCTCAACCAGTTCGGGCGGCACGAGCGAGCGGACGAATTCCGCCTGCGTGTCAATCTCCCACCCGGCCACCCCGGTCATCGAGTACGGCCGTTTCCACGCAGTTGTCCGTTTCAGCTTCCGCAGATCGGGCACCTCGGAATAGAAATGCCGAGGGAGTACGTCCCATCCGCACCGCTGGCCGATCTCGAACGACCACCGCATCACACGTTTGACCGCGTTTTTCAGCGCCCGTGTCATCCGCCCCCCGCCGCGAACGTGCCGCGGTGTTGCTCGTACCACGCGATCGTCTCTTTCAGCCCGTCGCGGAACGGTGTCTTGGCCGTGAACCCGAACCGCTCCTTCGCCCGGGTCACGTCCAGGCACCGCCGCGGCTGGCCGTCCGGCTTGGTCGGGTCCCACCGCAGCTCGCCGGTAAACCCGCACAACTCGCAGATGAGTTCGGTTAGACCGCGGATGGTGATCTCCATTCCACTGCCCAGATTCACCGGGTCCGGGTGGTCGTAGTGTGCCGCAGCGAGTCCGATCCCCTCGGCCACGTCACGGACGAACAGGAACTCGCGGCTCGCACGGCCGGTGCCCCACACGTCGATATGCCCCTGCCCCGCCTCGCGGGCGTCGACCACCTTCTTGATGATCGCCGGGATGACGTGACTGGATTTCGGATCGAAGTTGTCGCCGGGGCCGTACAGGTTCACCGGCAGCAGGGTGATGGCGTTGAAGCCATATTGCTGGCGGTACGCCTGGCCCTGCACAAGCAGCGCCTTCTTGGCGATGCCGTAAGGGGCGTTCGTCTCCTCCGGGTAGCCGCTCCACAGGTCGTCTTCCTTGAACGGCACCGGGGTGAACTTCGGGTACGAACAGATGGTGCCGACGGTAACGAACTTCGACACGTTCCGCCGCCGCGCCTCCTCCATCAGCAGAATGCCCATGACGGCGTTCTGGTAGAAGAACTCGCCCGGCCGCTCGCGATTTGCCCCGATGCCGCCGACTACCGCCGCCAGGTGGACGACCACGTCCGGCCGGGTGGCGTCGAGCAGCTTCCGCGTCTGGGTCTGTTCGGTCAGGTCGTACTCGGCCTTACGGGGGGCGAAGACGGCGGCCGGGCCGAACCGCACTAGGGCGGCCCGCACGTGCGGGCCGAGGAACCCGGTCCCGCCCGTGACCAGCACCCGCTTCCCGGTGATCGCGTTATCAGCCGTCATGGTCGCTCAGTACGTCGGGCACGGGGCGTCGGTCACGATTTGATCATAGACCCAGCGGTACGTCTGCTCCAGCCCGTCCCGCAGGCGGGTGGGCGGCGCCCACCCTAGCCGGGCCTGGATGAGCGTGTTGTCGCTGTTCCGCCCGTTCACCCCCTTCGGGGCGGACAGGTTGTAGTTCCGCTTCAGCTTCACCCCGGCGATGTCCTCGGCGATGTCCACAAGTTGGTTGATGGTCACCAACTCGTCGCTGCCCAGGTTGATCGGCTCCCGCACGTCGCTGCCCATGATGAGCTGCGACCCGTACACGCAGTCGGCGATGTACTGGAAGCTGCGGGTCTGCTTGCCGTCCCCCCAGATCTCGATCTCGTGGGCGCCGCTGATCTTCGCCTGCGCCACCTTCCGGCACACCGCCGCCGGCGCCTTCTCCCGCCCGCCCTTCCAGGTGCCCTTCGGCCCGTACACGTTGTGGTACCGGACGATCCGGGTCTCCAGTTTGAAGTCCTCCCAGAAGTGCCGGCACATCCGCTCGCTGAACAGCTTCTCCCACCCGTACCCGTCCTCGGGCATGGCCGGGTAGGCGTCCGCCTCTTTCAGCGCCGTCACGTTCGGGTCGGTCTGTTTGCCGGCCGCGTACACGCACGCCGACGACGAGTAGAAGAACCGCCGCACGCCCGCCTCGCGGGAAGCCATCAGCATGTGCGTGTTGATGAGCACGCTGAGCATGCACAACGCCTTGTTGTGTTCGATGAACCCCATCCCGCCCATGTCGGCGGCCAGGTTGTACACCTGCGACACCCCCTGCACCGCCCGCTTGCACTCGTCCAGCAGTTCCAGGTTGGCCGACCAGCTCTCCGCCTCCGGGAACCGCTGCCACCACTGGTCGAGCGGCTTGTGGTCCACCGCCCGCACCCGGTGGCCCTTCTTCAGCAGGTCGGCCACCAAGTGCCCGCCGATGAACCCGCCGCCACCGGTCACCAGAATCAGGTCTGACGCCATCGGTTCAACTCCCGCCGGGGTGTGTGACAAGGGTGTGTCGTTCGGGGCGGCCGGTCGTCAACTCGTACACCTTCGCCCGCACGTCGCTGATGTACTGGGCGCGGATGCGGCATGCGATCAGCCCGCGGCAGCCTTCCAGCACCCCGAGTTTGAACAGGTAGTGGTACGCGAACCACAGCCACGGCTCGAACGGCACCCGCACGGCCACCTTCTTCAACCACCGTCGCCGCTCCTGGGCGTTGCCGAACAGCCGCGGCTTCACGCCCTGCTCGCCGTACTCGCCGGTGGAGAGGAACCGGTGCCGCAGCCGGGCCTCCCACGTCGAATACTTGTTGTGCCGGTCGAGGTACGCTTCCAGCCCCTTGAAGTCGTCGTGGACGAGCGGGGTGCGGAGCCGGCCGATCGGCCCGTCCACGATTACCCGCTCGTGAACTTCCATGTCCAGCCCCCCGGCCGGATCGTCCACCAACCGCTCGAACCGCGCCCGGCCCTTACGGAACAATAGCACAGCGGCGAACGAGAACCCGCCATACCGGAACCGCTGGCCGAGGAAGTGGAACCCTTTAGTGATGAGGAACGCGGCCGGGGCAGTCGGTTCGGCGATGGCCCGTCCGACCTCGTCCCACAGGGCCTGCGGTACCACCTCGTCGGCGTCGAGCAGGAACACCCAATCGGTGCGGATGTCGAGGGTGTCTAGCGCCCACTGCCGCTTCTTCGGATACCCACCGCGGTGGTCGAACTGCACCACCTCGGCCCCGTGCCGCCGGGCGACGTCCGCTGACCCGTCCGTGCTGTGCGAGTCGAGTACCAGCACCCGGTCCACCCGACCGACCACCGCCGCCAGGCACTTCGGCAGGTTCACTGCCTCGTTCTTGGCGGCGACCAACACCGTGACGGGCAGACGAGTCACGAGGCGGCCTTCGTCACCAGGAACGGGCCGAGGGCGACGGCGTCGAGTTCGCTTTTCTTTAACGTGTCTAGCGCCACTTCCGGTGAGCCGACCACCGGCGAGCCGTGCAGGTTGAAGCTGGTGTTCAGCACCCCGCCGACGCCGGTCCGAGCCTTGAACGCGCGGATCACGTCCCGGTAGCCGGGGTTCAACTCGTTCACCAGTTGCGGGCGGATGGTGCGGTCGAACGGGTGCGACCCGCCGACCAGCACGTCCCCGCCCTCCGGCGTGCTGTCGAACGCCTCGACCATGTAGTACGCCCACCCGGTCGGGTTCTTCAGGTATCGGCCGGCGTCCTCCTCCAGGATGCTAGCCGCGAACGGCATCCAGAAGTCCCGCTGCTTGATGGCGAAGTTCAGCTTGCGGATGTACCGCAGGTCGCGGGGGTCGGCCAGGATGCTGCGGTTGCCCAGCGCCCGCGGGCCGGCCTCTTCCCGCCCGGCGAACCGGGCGACGATCTTGCCGTCGGCCACCAGCCCGCCCACCTCGTCCGCCGGGGTCGCCATCCGCCGGTACGGGAACCCGCTCGCCTTCGCCGCCGCCTCCATCTCCTGCTCGGTGTGGTCCAGTCCGAGGTACATGTCCTTCGGCAGATCCAGGCTGGGCGTCTTCCCGGCCTGCTGGCACAGGTGCAGGTGGCCGAGAATGGCCGCGCCGACCGGTGTGCCGCCGTCGTCGCTGCACGGGTACACGTACAGCCCGTCCACCTCCGGCAGTTCGCGGATCAGCTTGTTCGCCTTCACGTTCAGGAACGCTCCTCCGGCGGCCACGATCTTCCGCACCCCGGTGGCGGCGACGGCGTTCTTCGCCCACTGTACCACCATCTCCTCGAACGCCAGTTGGCAGGCGGCGGACACGTTGTCGAACCGCTGCCCCTCCAGCAGGTTGTGCAGGTAGTGGCGGATGGCCGTGCCGGTGCCGGTGTACCCGGTGTGGTTCTGGAACGTCAGCCCGTCCACGGAGAACAGCGGGCGGATCAGATCGATACAGTGTTCGGGCTGGCCGTAGGGGGCCATGCCCATCACCTTGTACTCGTGCTCGTAGGGCTTCAGCCCGAGGTACGCGGTGATGCCGGAATACAGCCCGGCGGCCACGCTGTGGTACTTCGGGGTGGCGGCCAGCCGCTTCATCTCGAACCCGCTGCCGACGGACACGGTGGCGCACAGTCCGTCGCCCGCCCCGTCCATCGTCAGGATGGCGGCCGGGCCGTCCCACGGGCGGTGGTAGTAGGCGGTGGCGGACGGGCTGAACCGACTGTTGGCGGATGTGGACACACGGTCCGAGATGGGCAACCGCGG
>CANJKY010000230.1 GCA_947474875.1 Gemmataceae bacterium | reverse complement strand
ACGTCGGCATCATCGTGAAGGGCAAGCTGGTGGAGCAGGCGGCGATGGCCGACATCCAGGCGGCCGGCACGCTGGAGGACCGGTTCCTGAAGACGGCCGGGGCGGACGCCGAGGCGGCGCCGAAGATCAGTTGGCTGGAAGGGGGCGCGGCGTGAACACCAGCCACCTGGCCACGTTCGTCTGGCTCCGCTCCCGCATCCGGGTGAACCAGTTGCGGCGGGGCGGCATCGCCAACCAAGTCATCTTGCTCCTGCTGACTGTGATGGCGGTGATGGCCGCCGTCGGCCTGTTCGTCGGCGGGTTCGTCGGCGGTCTGTACGGGTTGCCGAAGGCGGACGCGACCGGCCGGCTGTTCTCGTGGGACGGGGTGGTCGCCACGTTCCTGTTCATGTGGATGATCGGCCTGCTCACCGACATCCAGCGGAGCGACCCGCTCACCCTGGACCGGTTCCTGCACCTGCCGGTGTCCCCGTCCGGCGTGTTCGTCATCAACTACCTGAGTTCGCTGGCCAGCCTCACCCTGCTGCTGTTCGTGGCGGGTATGACCGGGCTGCTGCTCGGGCAACTGTTCTCCGTCGGCCCGGTCATGCTGCTCGGGTTCGTGCTGCTGGCCGCGTTCGTGTTCGCTGGCACCGCCATGACGTACCAGTTCCAGGGGTGGCTGGCGGTGCTCATGTCCAACCCGCGGCGGCGGCGGACGATCGTGGTGTTCGTCACCCTCGGGGTGGTGCTGGTCGCCCAGACACCGAACCTGATCAACCTCCTCCGGCCGTGGAAGACCACCGTCCCGACGCCGCCGACCCTGGTCGCGCCGGCGGCTGTGATCCCGACGAAGCCGGGCGAGACCCCGCCGACGAACCCGCAGCCGGGCGTGTCGAAGCGGGAGGTGAACCGGGAGACGTGGGAGCAGGCGGGCGGGACGGCGTGGCTGCTGAACGCCATCCTCCCGCCGGGCTGGTTGCCCTACGGTCTCGCGTCGCTGCCGGACGGCGGGATCCTGCCGACACTGCTCGGCACCCTCGGATTCACCGCCATCGGCGGCGGCTGCCTGTGGCGAGCATACCGCACGACGGTGAAATATCATACCGGCCAGTTCGCCACCGGCGGTGAGGGGCAGAAAGCGGCGAAGGTTTTGGCCCCGCTGCCGAACGGCAAGCCGACGATGGTGGAGTGGCAACTGCCGCGGGTGTCGGAGCACGCAGCGGCGGTGGCGGCCGGCGCCCTCCGCGGCATGCTGCGGGCGCCCGAGACGAAGATGCTGCTGATCGTGCCGGTCATCCTCGCCGTCGTCCTAGGGGGGCTGCTGATCGCGTTCGCCTCGGACATCCCTCAGCCGGTCCGCCCGCTCATCGCCGTCGGCCTGTCCGCGTTCGTGTTCCTCACCGGCGTGCAGGTGGCCGGCAACCAGTTCGGGTACGACCGGGCCGGGTTCCGGGCGTTTGTTCTGGCCCCGATCCCGCGGCGGGAACTGCTGCTCGGCAAGAACCTCGCCCTCGCCCCGATCCTGCTCGGCATCGGCGTGGCGCTGGCCCTGGTGGTCGGGGCGGTGCTGCCGATGCGGGTGGACCACTACCCGATGGTCCTCGCCCAACTCGCCACGATGTACCTGCTGTACTGCCTGCTGATGAACTTCCTGTCGATCGTCGCCCCGATGGCGATCGCCGCCGGGGCGATGCAGCCGACCGGCGTGAAACTGGGGCCGGTGCTGTGGCAGTTCGGGTTCATGATGGTGTACCCGCCGGTGGTTGGGCTGGTGCTACTGCCGGTCGGTATCGAGGTGCTGGTCGAACAACTCACCCAGGTTCACTGGCTGCCGATCGGGGTAGTGCTGTCGTTCGGTCTGCTGGCTGTGGCCGTACTCCTTTACCGTCGTGTCCTCGCCGCCCAGGGCAACTGGCTCGCCAAGCGGGAGAAGGACATCCTGCTGGTGGTCACGTCGAAGGTGGAGTGACGGATGAAGTCGTTCTGGCGGTGGTTGATTGTTCTCATCGCGCTCATCGGCCTGGCGCTCGCGCTCAAGGCCGGGCTGGTGGCGTTCGCCGGGTACGTCTGCCTCGGGGTGCTGCTGCTCAGCCGGTATCTGGCGAAGTCGTGGATCACCCACATCGAGGCCACACGGGAGGTGCCGGACGGCCAGCGGGAGGTGGGCGACACGGTCGAAATCGTCGTCACGCTGAAGAACACGGGCACCATCCCGATCGGCTGGCTGCTGGTCGAGGACATGCTGCCCGAGTACGTGTTCCAGCAGCGGCCGGCGCGGATGACCATCAAGGGCCGCCGCATCGCCGTGCTCTACGTCCCCACCGGCAAGACGAAGACGGTGAAGTACAAGATCACGTTCAACGCCCGCGGGTACTACCAGATCGGCCCAGCGTTCGCCGAGACCGGCGACGTGTTCGGCCTGCACCGCCGGCACCGCATCCTCACCGACCCCGGGTTCGTGCTGGTGCTGCCGAAGATCCTGCCGCTGGCGAAGTACCAGTTCGCGTCCGAGCGGCCGATCGGCGAGGTGCGACTTGCGAACCGCCTGTTCGAAGACCCGACCCGCACCGCCGGGGTGCGGCCGTACCAGATGGGCGACCCGCTCCAGCGGGTCCACTGGAAGATGACCGCCCGCACCGGCGAGTTGCACTGCCGGGTGTTCGAGCCGACCTCCCTGGCCGGCGCGTCCGTCCTGATCGACTTCCACGAACTCGGGTACGACAAGGCCCGCGAGCCGTACCGCTCCGACCTGGCCGTCACCACCGCGTGTTCGCTCGCCTACGCGGTGTCGCTGCTCAACCAGCAGGTCGGGGTGTTCAGCAACGGCCGGGACGCCGCCGAGCGGATCAAGGAGGAGGCGAGCGAGAAGATCGACCAGCCGGACGAGGGGTTCACCACCCGGCACGACGCCCGCGCCAACTACGAGTCGCTCGATCAGACCAACCGCCTGCGGCCGGTGGTGGTGAACACCCGCCGCGGGTTCGACCAGTTCCAGCAGATTCGCGAAACACTCGCCCGGCTGGAACTGACCGACGGCATGACCTTTTCCCGGCTGGTGGTCGAGGTGGCCCCGCGGCTGCCGAAGGACGCTACGGTGATCGCCGTCCTGCCGGCGGTGCCGGTGGAAACGTCGGTGGCACTCGGGCAGTTGCGGAAGCAGGGGTTCGCCGTGTCGGTGGTGCTGATCTCGGTCCACGACGACGACAAGCCGATCGCCGCCGGCCGGCTGATGGCCGAGGGCGTCCGCGACGTGCGGTTCGTGCAGACGGAAGAAGAGCTGTTTCGCCTGGGCGAGAAGACGCAGGCCGGGGCGAGCAGCTACAACTTCGCGGTGGAGCTGGCATAATTCCCCCATGACGACCGCCCGCATCCTGGCCCTCGCCCAACTGCTCCGCCTGCCGAACGTGTTCACCGCGTTCGCCGACATTTGTCTGGCGGCGTGTGGGGCCGGGTACGTCACTTCGCATACCGGCGTGTTCGCCCTCCTGCTCCTCGCCTCCGGATGTCTGTACCTGGCGGGCATGGCGTGGAACGACTTCTTCGACCGGCACGAGGACGCGAGAACCCGTTCGAGCCGGCCAATCCCGAGCGGGCGGATTCGCCCCGCAACCGCGGCCCTGATCGGCGGCGTGCTGATGGCCGTTGGAGTTGGACTCGCCGGAGTCGCGAGCGGGTCGAGCCGGGCCACTCTCGTCATCGCCGGCGGGCTGACCGCCCTCATCCTGCTGTACGACGGGCTGCTGAAGCACTACTGGGTCGGCCCGCTCGGCATGGGCGGGTGCCGGTTCCTGAACGTGCTGATGGGGGGTTTCGGGTTCCTGCCGGACGACGCCCCGACGTGGCTGCCGGTCCACCTCGCCGGGACCGTCGGCCTGTACATCGTCGGGGTGACGTGGTTCGCCCGCACCGAGGAGGGCACCAGTCAGCGGTGGCAGCTGATCGCCGCGGCGGGGGTGATGGCGGCGGCCGTGCTGCTCGGGGCGACGACACCGTCACAGTTCGAATCTCAACTGGCACCGTTCTACTTCCCTTACCTACTCGCCGGGTTCGCGGTCATGGTCGGCTTTCCGGCCGTTGCGGCCATCCAACAGCCGACGCCGCGGAACGTGCAGCGGGCGGTGAAGCGGTGCATCCTCGGGCTGATCGTGCTGGACGCGATCCTGGCGACGGCGTTCGTCGGCCTGCCGGGGCTTCTCATCGGGTTGCTGTTGCTGCCGGCGGTGTGGCTCGGAAAATGGGTGTACTCCACCTGAAATCCCGCCCACGGTTGTGGGTGGGCTTAGTTCGCCCGAAGGGTCATGTCATGCTCCGCACGCTCCTGCTCGGAGGACTCGCGTTGTCTATCACCACCTCTGCCCTCGCCGACGACGCCACCACCGCCAAGGCGAAGGCGTTCGTCGCCGACCACGAGAAGCGAATCCGCCCGCTCGACATCAAGGCCGGCAAGGCGTGGTGGGACGCGAACACCACCGGCAAGGACGAGGACTTCAAACGGAAGGAGGAGATCCAGAACGAACTGGACGCGGCCTTGGCCAACCCTTCGCACTTCGCCGACCTGAAAGAGCTGAAGAAGGCGAAGGACGCGGGCAAGGTCGACGACAAGACCGTTGCGCGGGCGGTCGACGTGCTGTACCTGCTGTACCTGGAGAAGCAGGTGGAGCCGGAGGTGATGCGGAAGATCGCGGCCAAGGCGAACGCGGTGGAGCAGAAGTTCAACGTGTTCCGGGCGAAGGTGGGCACCCGCGAACTGCCGGACAGCGAGGTGCGGAAAGTGCTGAAGGAGTCGAAGGATTCGGCCGAGCGGGAGGCGGTGTGGACGGCCAGCAAGAAGGTGGGGGCGGACGTGGAGGCCGACCTGAAGGAGCTGGTGAAGCTGCGGAACCAGGCAGCGGTGCAGCTCGGGTTCAAGAACTACCAGGCGATGATGCTCACCCTGAACGAGCAGGACCCGGACGAGATCATCAAGCTGTTCGACGAGCTGGACGCGCTCACCCGCGAGCCGTTCGCCAAGGCCAAGGCGGAGATTGACGAGAAGCTGGCCGCCCGGTGCGGGGTGAAGGTGGCGGACCTGATGCCGTGGCACTACGACGACCCGTTCTTCCAGGAGTCGCCGGCGGTGTTCGACGCCGACCTGGACGCCCCGTACAAGAAGGCGGACATCCTCAAGCTGTGCGAGCGGTTCTACGACGGCATCGGGCTGCCCATCGGCACCGTCATCACCAAGAGCGACCTGTACGAGAAGAAGGGTAAGTCCCCACACGCCTTCTGCACCGACATCGACCGCGAGGGGGACGTGCGGGTGCTGGCGAACATCGTGCCCAGCGAGTACTGGATGGGCACCATGCTGCACGAACTCGGGCACGCGGTGTACAGCAGCTTGAACATCCCGCAGGGGGTGCCGTATGTGCTGCGGGGCGAGGCGCACATCCTCACCACCGAGGGGGTGGCGATGCAGTTCCAGAAGTTCAGCAAGAGCCGGGCGTGGCTGGAGAAGATGGGGGTGACGGTGGCGGACGGGGCGAAGTTCGACGCGGCGGCGACCAAGGGGCTGCGGAACGAACTGCTCATCTTCAGCCGCTGGTGCCAGGTGATGTTGCGGTTCGAGAAGGGGATGTACGAGAACCCGGATCAGGACCTGAACAAGCTGTGGTGGGATCTGGTGGAGAAGTATCAGATGCTGAAGCGGCCAGCCGGGCGAAACGCCCCGGACTACGGCAGCAAGATCCACATCTGCTCCGCCCCGGTTTACTACCACAACTACATGATGGGCCAGTTGTTCGCCTCGCAGGTGCACCACGCCCTGTGCAAGGAGGTGTACAACGGGGCCGACCCGGCGACGGTGCTGTACGTCGGCGACAAGAAGGTGGGCGAGTTCATGAAGAAGAGGGTGTTCGAGCCGGGCCGCACGCTGGACTGGAAGGGCTTGACCAAACACGCCACCGGCGAGCCGCTGTCGGCGAAGGCGTTCGCCGCCGACTTCAGCGGGAAGTGACGGTCCGCGAAGCCGATAGCGGCTTCGCGGCTACCTCACCTTCACCAGAATCGCTCCCTCGCCGTTCCGCAGGGTGATCTTGTTCACCGGCGCACCCAGGGTGCCGTCCGCTTTCAGCGGGCGGTAGTACCCGCTCAGGGTGTGCGTCGTGGCGGTGGCGTCGGCGGTGGTGCCGGTCTTGCCGCGGGTGTACGACAGCGGCTTGTACAGCACCAGCGCGTTCTGGTACTCCCGCTGGTACACCTTGTACACCAGCGACCGGTCGGTCGGGTCGGCCCCAGTGGCGAACTGCGACCACTCCCGCGCCGGCCGGCCGACGTTATACTTGATGGCGTCCGTCCAGTGCCGCTGCCACTCGCTGGCCGGCTCGTTCCCGCCGTTCATCATGAGCATGGACGTGTCCGGGTCGGCCAGCATGTAGTAGTACGCCAGTGTGGCCAGCTT
>CANJKY010000229.1 GCA_947474875.1 Gemmataceae bacterium | reverse complement strand
TGTTTTGCCCACCAGCGCTTTCTGGAAATCAGTTCCGCAAAACGCTTTCGCCGTTGCTGCAGGCTGCCCGAAGCCTGACTGGGGGGGCATTTAGTCAAGACGACCAGTTGCCGCGAGTTCTGTGCGATGCATAATCGCCGCCTCCGTGCGCACGCTCCTGTAGCTCAACGGTTAGAGCAGGGGACTCATAATCCCTTGGTTCTCGGTTCGAATCCGAGAGGGCCCACTCCTGCCAGCCGATGCCGGCCGGTGCAAACCGGCGCCGGACGCCTCGTTTCCCCGCGTCTGCTTCACTTCAACCCGCGGCAGGTGGACGTACACTCGCCCCATGCTGTGCATGACGATCCGGTTGGTGGTCGGGATGGTGGAACTGCTCGTCATCCGGCCGGCAGCCGATCGGGAACGGAGTCGGGCGTTCCGGGCACTGGACGGCGAGTACGCGGTCAGCTTCTGGCACCGGCCGGGAACCGCGGCGGCGGCGGCCGTCCGCCGCGGGAGGCTGGAGGTGGTGGCCGCCGACGGCCAAGCGGAAGGGTTCGCCCTCGTCGTCGACCCGGATCCGATGGTCGATTTGTTCCCCTTCGCCCGCGGGCCGATGCTCGGCCGGCAGTTCCCGCGGGATACCGGCTGACCCACAGGGTGCTGGAAGTCGCTTTCGCCGAAGCAGGCCCTGGTCCGCCAGCCCGGCGGACGAGCGGGACGGGGTGCCCCCGCTGTAGCGGCCCGCCGGATCATCCCTCGGCCGGGGCTTCCGGCCGGCGGCGGAGGAGCAGGGCGACGGCCGGGCTGGTGGCGGCAGTGGTGACCAGGGCCATGATCACCAGCATGGCGAACAGCGGCGGGCTGATCACCCCGAGGTCCAGCCCGATGTTCAGCACGATCAGTTCCATCAGCCCGCGGGTGTTCATCAGCGCACCCAGGGCGGCGGCGTCCCGCCACGACCGGCCGGTCAACCGGGCGGCCGCCACCGTGCCGCCGAACTTGCCGGCGGTGGCCACCAACACGATCAGTCCGCACCACGCCCAGTCTCCGAGCGTGCTCACCAGCCCGATGTGCGTCCGCATGCCGGTGTACGCGAAGAACGCCGGGAGCAGCAGCACGGTCACCGGATCCTTCAGCTTGGCGGCGAACTCGCGGGCCAGCCGGCCGTCGTGCGGCATCACCGCCCCGAGCAGGAACGCGCCGAACAGGGCGTGGATGCCGATCGCCTCGGTGGCCAGGGCCGACCCGAGCACGGCCAGGAAGGTGCCGGCCGTCACCAGCGGCGGGAGCGGGCCGGTGTGGGCGTCGCACCACCGGCTCACCCGCGCCGCCAGCGGGCGGACGACGGCCAGCATGACGGCCACGAACGCGGCGGCGCCGGCGAGCACCCCGGCGACCCTGCTCGGCTCCGCCCGGGCGACGCCGACGATCAGCGCGAGCAGGCACCAGGCGGTCACGTCGTCCGCGGCCGCGCACCCGAGGGCGATCACCCCAAGCTCGGTCCGCTCCATCCGCCGGTCGGTGAGGATGCGGGCGAGCACCGGGAAGGCGGTGACGGACATCGCCACCCCCAGAAACAGGGCGAAGCTGAGGAACGGGGTGCCGGCCGGGGCGAACGTGGAGTACAGAGGCAGCGCGAGCGCCGACCCGAGGACGAACGGCACGACGATGCTGGCGTGTGACACGGCCACCGCCGCACCCACTTGCGCCTTCAGCCGGGCGGCGTTCAGTTCCAGCCCGACCAGGAACATGTACAGCACGACGCCGATCTGGGAGATGCCCTTCAGGGCGGCCGGCACCTGCCCGTTCGGATCGGCGGCGACGGGCGGGATGAGCAGGTGCATGGCCGCCGGGGACACCGCCCCGAGGACGGACGGGCCGAGCACGATGCCGGCGATCACCTCCCCGATCACCGGCGGCTGACCGACCCACCGGCACACCCGGGCGAGCACCGCCCCGAGGGCGATGACCGCAGCCAGGGTCGCCAGGACGTGCAGCACCACGTCCACCGGCGGTGCCCCGCCGCTGGCGGCGGGGGCGGACGCGGCGAGCGGGGCGTTCGGCGCGAGGGTGGAGCCCGCCCGCCATACCAGCAGGAACAGGCCGACGGCGACGACCAGGGTGGCGGCGTACACCAACCCGCCGGCCCAAAGGCCGGGTCGCACGGTCGGGAGAGCGGACGCGGAATGGGGCGGCGTCATCTACGGTCCCTAGAACGGACTCATCCAGAATATCTGTCCGAACAATTATTGTCCAGACGGATACTCGACCCGTGTGGTTGCTGCCTGATTCGGTAACCAGACGATGCGCAGCGGTGGTAGAGCACCCACCATCCCTTGGTCCCGTCTGCACCACTGGCATATCCTGGGTATCCGACGGCGGCCGCGGACCGAGGGGGGGGATGCAGCAGTTCCTGTCAGACTGGTGGTGGGTAGTCAGCGGAGTGGTGAGCATCACCACCGTGGTCGTCGACTTGACGGCGGCCGTCCACCTCGCCCTGTACAAGCGGGACTCGCGGGCAGCCATCGGTTGGATGGGGGTGATCCTGCTCGCCCCGCTGATCGGCGCCGTCCTGTACTTCCTGTTCGGCATCAACCGCATCCGCCGCAAGGCCTTGCGCCTCCGCCCCGTTCACCCGCCGCGGCCCGACGCCGACGTCGAGCCGCCGCCCTCGCCAGTGCCCGACCACCTGACCGGGCTGGACCGCCTGGTTCGGCGCACGACCGGCCGGCCACTCGTTCCGGGGAACCGGGTGACCCCCCTCCGTGACGGCGACCGCGTATATGCCGAGATGACCGCCGCCATCCGCGGGGCCGAACACACCGTCGGGCTATGTACGTACATCTTCGACAACGACGCGGCCGGCCGGATGTTCGTGGACGCGCTGGCGGCGGCGGTCGCCCGCGGGGTGACGGTGCGGGTGCTCATCGACGACGTCGGCCGGCGGTACTCGTGGCCGTCGGTGGTCGGCCGGTTGCGGCGTGCCGGGGTGCCGGTCGCCCGCTTCCTGCCCCAACTGCTGCCCTGGCAGTTCACCTACGCCAACCTCCGCAACCACCGCAAGCTGCTCACCGTGGACGGGCGGGTTGGGTTCACCGGCGGGATGAACATCCGGGCCGGGCACGCTCCGTCGCTCGCCGGCAAACACCCCATTCACGACCTGCACTTCAAGATTGAGGGGCCGGTGGTCGGCCAGTTGCAGCAGGTGTTCGCCGCCGACTGGGCGTTCACCACCGGCGAGCTGCTGGAGGGCGACGGCTGGTTCCCGCCCCTGCCGCCGGCCGGCGGGGTGGCGGCGCGGGCGGTGGCGAGCGGGCCGGACCGCGACTTCGAGAAACTGCGGACCGCCCTGCTCGGCGCGCTCGCCGTCGCCCGCCGGTCGGTCCGCATCCTCACCCCGTACTTCCTGCCCGACCCCGGGCTGATCGCCGCGCTGAACGTGGCCGCCCTGCGGGGGGTGGAGGTGGACGTCGTGCTGCCCGAGCGGAGCAACCTGCGGCTGGTGCAGTGGGCGTCGAACGGCCAGCTCGACCAGGTGCTCGGGTCCGGCTGCCGGGTGTGGTTCACCCCGCCGCCGTTCGACCACGCCAAGCTGATGCTGGTGGACGGCGAGTGGGCGCTGATCGGGTCCGGAAACTGGGACCCGCGGAGCCTGGAGCTGAACTTCGAGTTGGACGTGGAGTGCTACGACCCCGCTCTGGCCGGCGAACTGGAGGAGATGGTGGCCGGGGTGCGGCAGCGCGCCCGGCGGGTGACCACCGGCGACTGGTCCAAGCGGGGGCTGCTCGTCCGCCTGCGGGACGGGGTGGCTCGGCTGTTCGCCCCGTACTTGTGATCTGATCTTATCTTCGCCGCGACCAGCGGGAGCGGAACCCGCTCCCGCTGGTCGCGGCGAAGAATCGGAGGATGGAACCGTGCCGGCCGACGACCCGACCCGCGGGCTGACCGCCGCCGAGGTGGCGGACCGCACCGCCCGCGGGCAGGTGAATCGCCCGCCGAGCAACGGCTGGGCCGAGTACCGGGCGATCGTCGCCCGCAACACCCTCACCCTGTTCAACGCGCTGGTGGTGCCGGCGGCGATCGCCCTGTTCGTGCTGAAGGACTATCGCGGGGCGTGGGCCGTCAGCGGCATGGCCGTCGCCAACACGCTCATCGGGCTGGTGCAGGAGATCCGGGCCAAGCGGCACCTCGACAAACTCGCCATCCTGACCGAGACGAAGGCCCGGGTGCGGCGGGACGGGGCGGAGCACACCATCCCGGCCGGCGACGTGGTGCTCGGCGACTGCGTGCTGCTGGCGGCCGGCGAGCCGGTGGTGGCGGATGGCGTCGTGCTTTCGGCCGAGTCGCTCGAAGTGGACGAGGCGCTGCTGACGGGCGAGTCCGACCCGGTGCCGCGGACGACCAATGAGCGGGTGCTGTCCGGCAGCTTCTGCGTGGCCGGCAGCGGGGCGTACCGGGCCGATAAGGTGGGGGCCGAGTCGTTCGCCCACCGCACCTCCGCCGAGGCCCGCCAGTACCGGTACACCCCCAGCCCCACCCAGCGGACGCTCGACTCAATAGTCCGCTGGCTGACCGCCGCCGCCCTGATCCTCTGCGCCGGGTACGTCGGCCTGACACAGATGCGGGACATCTCCGCCACCACCCTGGTGCAGATGACCGCCGCCACCATCACCTCGATGGTGCCGCAGGGGCTGGTGCTGATGGCGACGCTGGCGTTCGTACTCGGGGCGGTGCGGGTGACCCGCCGCGGGGCGGTGGTGCAGCGGCTGACGGCGGTGGAGGCGATGGCGGCGATCGACACAGTGTGCCTGGACAAAACTGGTACGCTCACCACCGGCCGGCTCGCGCTGGATCGCGTCGAACCGATCAGCGAGGCGGACTCGCGGGGGAAGCTGGCTCTGTTCGCCTGGGCGACGGTGGACGCCGGGAACAAGAGCGTGCAGGCGATCCGGGCGTCGGTCGCACAGCCGGCCACGCCGTTCGAGCGGTTGGACCAATTGCCGTTCAAATCGCAGACCCGGCTGAGCGCGGTGCGGGTGCGGGCGGACGGAACGGAGTACGTCCTCGCGCTTGGGGCGGTGGAAGCGCTGACGCCGCTGATGAGCGATGCGGACGCGGCGGCGGCAAATGCCCGCTGGCGGGAACTGCTGCCGACCGGCCTGCGGCTGCTGCTGTTCGCCGAGCAAGCGGAGGGGCCGAGCGAGCCGTTCGCCGGGTCGCTCGCCGGCCGGCGGCTCCGCCCGCTGGCTCTGGTCGCCCTGAGCGACGAACTGAGGCCGGACGCAGCGGCGGTGCTGGGCGAATTGGCCGGGCAGGGCATCCGGTTCAAGGTGCTGTCCGGCGACCACCCGGAGACGGTGCGGGCGACGGTCGGGCACATCGGCCTGTCGCTCGCCGGCGAGCCGGTCGTCACCGGCGACGAACTCGCATCGTCAGTCGACCCCGGCAAGCTGCTGCACACCGCCAGCGTGTTCGGCCGCGTCGCCCCGCAGCAGAAGCTGGACATCGTGGCCGCGCTGCAAGCCGACGGCCGGCGGGTGGCGATGGTCGGCGACGGGGTGAACGACGTGCTGCCGATCAAGCGTGCCGACCTGGGCATCGCCATGGGCGCCGGCACGTCCGCGACGAAGACCGTTGCCGGCATCGTGCTGGAGACGAACGACTTCGCCCTGCTGCCCGCCGCCCTGGACGAGGGGCGGGTGATCGTCAACAACCTCCGCCGCGCCGCCAAGCTGTTCCTGCTGAAGAACGTGTACACGGTGGTGCTCGTCCTGTTCGCCCTCGGGCTGGCCGGGTTGGAGTTCCCGTACCTGCCGCAGCAGGTGACGCTGCTGAACGCGCTCACCATCGGCGGGCCGGCGCTGCTCATCATGGCCGACCGCTCGCACCGGCGGGCGGTGCCGCCCGGCGGGTTCCTCCGCGAGGTGGGGGCGTTCGCGGTGGCGGCCGGGGTCGTCACCGGGGCGTGCGGGCTGGGCGTGTACCTGGGGTCGGCGTGGGGGTGGGGCGACGGGGTGGAGACGCAGCGGACGGTGCTGCTGTCGATGCTCGTGTTCGCCGGGCTGGGGAACGTGGTGGTGCTGGGCGAACGGGATTGGAAGCTGACGGCGTGGGCGGCGGCCGCGGCGGGGGTGTATCTGGCGGTGCTGGCGTTCCCGCCGACGGCGTACTTCTTCGCGCTTCAACCGCTGGATGCGAGCCGCTGGGCTGTAGTGATCGCGGCAGCGGCGGTGGCCGTCGCCGGCGGGTACGCTGTCAGCCGATGGCAGCAATCTTGGCGAGCGGGGGGCGTCAGCCCCCCGAGTCTCCAGGCACTCGGGGGGCGTTCGGACCCCCTCCCCCCTGGAGGGGGAGGGCAAGCTCGACGGAGTCGCGCGCGGGAGGGGGGTGGTATCCAGAACCCCTCTCCCCGCCCGGTCCTGGCGGACCGGACGACCCTCTCCCTCAAGGGGGGAGG